>JBGPOI010000264.1:0-6907 GCA_041487975.1 Binatia bacterium
GACTGAGTAACGAGGACTGAGGACTGAGTAGGGTAGGACAAATACAACATCTTTTGCTCAGTCCTCATCACTTTCATAGGTCCTCAGCACTCATACCTCAGCACTGATTATGGCGTCCTGGCTGATCTTCGCGGCGAGTTGCGTGGGCTTCTGGGGAATCTGGGGGTTCGTGGCCAAGCTGACCACGATGCGCGGAGTCCATCCCCTAGCCCTGAGTGCCATCTCGTCGATCACGGCCGGCCTGACAGCCTGGGCGACTTTCTACGTCATTGGCGCGCCGTGGGAAAAGAACGGCGGCAGCATCATGTTCGCGTTGCTCACCGGCATCTGCGGCAGCGCCGGCGCCATCTCCTTTTTTCTTGCGCTGCAACGCGGCCGTGCTTCGCTCGTGGTGCCGCTCTCCGCGCTCTATCCGGCAGTGACAATCCTTCTGAGCTTGATCTTCCTCGGCGAGCGCCCGTCGCTCACTCAGGCGCTCGGGATGCTACTGGCTCTTATCGCGTCGCTGCTGTTGGGGATGTAGCCTGCCTCGGCAAGGAAACGCCGCGGGTTTGCTTGACGGCCTCTTCTAGACAGGAGACAATCCCGCAGACCGACTCGCTCGCGAAAAGGAGGACTCACAGATGGGATTCGTGAAAACTCGTGAAGAAATCGCCCGCATCCAGGCCACTCTCGGTGAACCCCACTTCTTCAGCGCCCAGATGCTGACGATCCAGTATCTCACCAAGCCCGAGGTCGTCCGTCACGTCCTGCCACCAGGATTACAGCCGACGGATACCCCGCTCGTGACCGCCATGGTCGGCCGCTGGGGACGGAGCAACTGCGTACACGCATTTGAAGGCGGTGCGCTCTACGTCCAGGCCAGACATAAGGACTATGTGGGTGACTACTGCCTGGCAATGCCAATGTCCACGGACGCAGCTATTGTCTTCGGCCGCGAACTGTTCGGCGAACCCAAGAAACAGGCCACAACCACTTTGGAGCGCAAGGGCAATACGCTCACAGGGAGTTGTGTGCGCTACGGCAAGCCGATCATCAGCATCGAAGCAGCGATGGAAAAGAAAGAGACCGCGACCGAAAGCGGCTTCGTCAATTTCCACTATAAATACCTACCCAAATCCGACGGCCAGGGACTCGAATGGGACCCGGTCTTGGTGATGGCTTCGTTTAAAACCAAGGTCACACTGGCGGAAAAAGGCAAAGGCAAGCTAGCGCTGGGCAACACCATCCACGATCCCCTGGGCGAGATCGAGATCGTGCAGTTGCTTGACGCCTCCTACACAGAAGGTGACATCTACAGCCGCTGCCAGACCCTGGCGCAGATCAATGCCGCCGAGTTCATGCCGTATGCCTACGGCAAGATCGACGACTGGACGGCGCTCAATAATGAAGCTGAGGAGCCGTGGGGAACGGTGAGAGTATAACGAAACGGAGAACCGGGGAATCGGGGAGATAAGAAAGCTGAGAATGGCGGAAAGAATCAACAGCTATAAAGACCTGCGTGTATATCAGAGCGCGATGGAAGCTGCGATGAGGGTATTTCAGCTAACGAAAAACTTTCCGTCAGAAGAGAAATATTCTATGGTCGATCAGATGCGCCGGGCCTCACGGTCCGTCTGTGCCAATATCGCTGAAGCATGGCGGAAACGGCGGTACCAAGCGGCGTTCATTGCAAAGCTGAGCGATGCAGAAAGCGAAGCTTGTGAAACCCAAGTCTGGCTTGAGTTCGCTAGCAGGTGCCACTATCTCGATGACGCAACGACCAAAGAACTTGATACCGCCTATGACCAAATCCTCAGCCAACTTGTCCGCATGATAGATGAATCAGAGAAATGGCTAATCCGGTGAAGAAGGAAACGGCGAATCGGAGGGAAGGTTTTTCTTTCTCCGATTCGCCGTTTCGCCGATTCCCCGATTCTGTTTTGTCTAAGCTGCCTTCCTGACCGTCGCCAGTTTCCGGTGCCAGCGGCTGTTGTGGCTGCGGATGCGGTTGTTGATGTAACCTGAGATGTTTTTGGTATCGTAATACTTCTCATCGACGTGGCCGACTTCGATCATGAAATAAGGGTTCTGGAAGTCGCTGAAGTACACCGGGTAGCGGCCCCATTTGTCAAAGCAGTAGCGCACCACCGCTTTAGCCGCGTCCACACACCAGTCAGCAATGCGTGACTTGGGATGCTTACGGATGGCTTCCAGCACCTCGGGTTTGTACGGCCCTTTATCGAGGGAGAGGAACTCGGTGCCGTCGGAGAAGAAATGGCCCTGCTTGTATTTGTCGTGGAAAATCTCCTCGACCACCGCCTCCGGGCTCTTGTGCCACGGCGCCGGGAGCCCTCTGCCTTCCAGCACGCCAGGGATACCAACATAGTTATTGCCGCCGTTGATGGTCGAGTAGGTAAAGCCCAACCCTTTGGTGTGGGTGAACTGGTCTTCTTTCATCCCTACCGCCCGTGCCACCGCGTCGAAGCCGCCGAAGATCAGGTCCATGTTCGTCGAATGGTTCCAACTACCCAACCCCATGGCCTCGGCCGCCAGGCGAATGTTCTGGACCGTCATGCCAGCGGGATTCGCTTCAGTCAGGGCAAAGAAGGTCTCGTACTGGCGGATGGTAAAGGGCATGTTGAGCGCATACTGCGGGTCGTTCACCCATTTCTCCATGCCGGCGGGCTTCATCGTCTCTTCATCAATCAGATACCAGCCGAGAAACTCAAAGCCGGCGAAGTAGTAGTTGATCAGTTCATGCGCCATACCGCAGACCGGGAAGATGACCGTCGAGCCCGGCTTGTTGGAGTTGACCTGGTAGATACCCAATGGCCGGCCGGGCATCACTGACCAGTCGATGTCCGGTCGCTTGTCCGAGAGCTTGATCGTGCCGTCGCGGAACCACTTGAGCACCTTCTCGTAGTCTTCCTCGGTCTCGATCTCCACCGGGCGCTCGCGATTGTAGGTGGGCTTGTAGAGAAAAGTACCATCGTCGTTGGCAAAGATGATGTTCACGGCCGCATCATTGCATGGGCCAGGGATGGTCCGGCCTGCCATACACACCATGGTCGAGAGGTTCTCGTTGACGCCGATGTCGCCACCAACGATGCCATTCGGGCCGCAGGCCGCCCACAGAATCAGAGCGGTCTCTAACTCTGACAAAGGCTCGACCTCGGCGACTTCCTTGCCTTCCCAAGTGAGGGGCGTGGCGCCGGGCTCGAACCACGGGCCTTTCATCTCCAGAGTGCGACCAGTGCCGCCGTGCACTTCGGGTTGTGAAATGTCTTTGGAAAAACCTTTGAAAACCCGGTGGGTCCTTTGGCCAGCTAATGCCTGAAAGACTGTCGCTGTGTCCTCAAATGCATACTTGAGCAGGTCTTTTTCTTCGCTCATCACAACCCTCCTGTGCGAGATGGGGTACGACTTACCACCCAACCCCACCCTCTGCAAGGCGGGACGTTAGGTCTTTGACAACCACCCCCGAACCCTCTAAATCAGACACAGGAGATTCGTACACTTTCTGGACAGCCGGAGCGCAAAGATCGAACTCCGTATGAACTTCAATAAAATGCTGCAAGTAGACGGTGACGAGCAATACAACGTCTGGAGCCGGAAGCTTGCTGGGAGGCAGCGAGAGTCCGGACAGCCAGTCGTCTCTGTCCACGTTCAGGGTCTCAAACCAGCCCACTCGCGCCTGATGCGACCAACCTTCGGAGAAGGTCCCCGGCTTTAATCTCTGTGGAGTTGGGACAACAGTACACCCATGAATATTCAGCGTCCCCAAACACTCAGCGACTTGCTCACTTTCGGCAACTCCACCTCTCCCGCCCTTGTGGTACCCGCAGGTGGGCCGGTGGTAACGTATCACTCTCTGCGCAATCAGATCGAGGCTCTAGCTACGACTCTGCAGGCGCTCGGTCTCGGACGCGGTGACCGGGTGGCGATGGCCTTGCCTAACGGCATCGAGATCATCACTGCCTTTCTCAGTATCACTGCGGCCGCAGCCACGGCCGCGCCGCTCAACCCGGCGTATACGGCCGAGGAATTTCGCTTCTACCTGGAAGACATCGAAGCCAAGGCGCTGCTCGTGCCGCCAGGTGGAGGAGAACAAGCGCGAGCAGCTGCGCCGACAGGGACACTCTTGATCGAGACGTCGCTGTCTCCCCCTGGTCGGGTTCGTTTTGAGATTGCCGGCTCGTCTGCTTCGCCGCGGGTGCAGACCGACCCGACCCCGGACGACGTCGCACTGTTCCTCCACACCAGCGGCACCACCAGTCGCCCCAAAGGCGTGCCGCTCTCGCACGCTAATTTACTCGCCTCAGCCGCTAATATCGTTGCCACTTATGCCTTGACGCCAGCCGACGTTTCACTGTGTGTGATGCCGTTGTTTCATGTCCATGGCTTAGTCGCCTCGACTCTGGCGACACTCCGCTCGGGGGGTACGATAGTTGTACCGCCTCGCTTCAGTGCCGGCGCCTTCTGGCCGGCGGTCAAAACTCACCGCGCAACTTGGTACACCGCGGTCCCCACGATTCATCAAGTGCTCCTCACCCGCGCGGACCAAGATCAGGCTCCTGCGCCGGGAACCAGCGGCTTGCGTTTCATCCGTTCGTGCAGCTCGGCTCTCGCGCCCGCAACTATGGCCGGCCTGGAAGCGCGTTTCGGCTGTCCGGTGGTCGAAGCCTATGGCATGACCGAAGCCGCCCATCAGATGGCCTCCAATCCCCTGCCACCCGCACCACGGCGGCCGGGGTCGGTCGGCCGCGGAACAGGCGTGCAGGTCGCCATCATGAGCGATGCAGATACTTTGCTCCCAGCTGGGTCCCAGGGCGAGGTCGTCATCCAAGGACCAAACGTCACGCGTGGCTATCACAATAACCCTGAAGCAAATGCAGCCGCGTTTACCAACGGCTGGTTTCGCACCGGCGACCAGGGCATCCTCGATGCCGACGGTTATCTCACCTTGGTCGGCCGTCTGAAAGAATTGATCAATCGCGGGGGTGAAAAGATTTCTCCACGCGAGATCGACGAGGCGTTGCTCACCCACCCGGCCGTGGCCGAGGCGGTGTGCTTCGGCGTTCCCGATGCCAAGTACGGAGAAGAGGTCGCGGCAGCAGTGGTCCTGCGGAGCGAGGCGAGCGAGGCGGAGTTGGCTGCCCATTGCCGCGAACGGCTTTCTACCTTCAAGGTCCCCAAGACCATTTACCTGGTCACGCAGATCCCACGTACCGCCACTGGCAAGATTCAGCGGCGGGTCGTGGCGGCAGCGTTTGCCAATCCTACAGCGCGTTCTTCTTAACGAGGCGGTCCCAGGCGGGCAATGGCTGTTCGCGGTGAATAGGGAGAGGAATAGAATCCGACCCGGTAGTTCGTTCCCGGAGACACGTCTGCTGGAGTCACTTCCACCAGCACCATATCCTCCCGCGCAAACTCTTTGGGAAGCGGTTCAGTATCCACAGATAACGGTCCCTCCGTGTAGAAACGGTGCAGACCGATATCCAACGGCCAGAGAAATGAGTCCAACGGCCCTTCATACACTGGCCGCCCGCCCAGGGCGATCAGGCGGTTATGCGGCCGGACAAACCAGACTTTTGCCATAGGTAATCTCGCTGTCTACTCTCAGACAGGGACGCCTATCAAGGTTCTACTCGACGCTCAATCCCCTCAGGGCAAACTGTCTTAATCCTCCAGGATTGCCCGCAACGCCGTCCGCCACCCGGCGGAGGCGAAACGACTTTCCAGGCCGAATTCCTTGAGTTCCTCCAGCCAGGGCATGCGCACCAGCTTCCACCCTGCGCCACGCTCATCATCCGCGGCGCGTGGCTCGGTCATGCGTTCAACTAAAGCCACTGGCAGATCAAGGCTCTGGGCTACACGACGGACAAAGTCCTCTTTGCTCACTCGGGGCATACGCCTCTCTCCTTCTGCGCTCAGGTGTGATAACTCATAGCGCCGAATAGACAAGATACACTGCGTCAAGAAAGGAGGGGAAGGTGACGGATTATTCCATCAAGGACAAAGTCGCTATCGTCGGCATTGGTGAAACCCGGTACTACAAGGCGGGCCAGGCGCCGGTCAGCGAGTTTCAACTGGCGCTGGAAGCTATTCAGAAGGCGGTAGCTGATGCCGGTCTGCGCGTCGAAGACGTCGATGGGTTCGCCTCGTACAGTGACGATCGTAACGATCCCACACGACTGGCTGGGGCTCTTGGCATTCCACAGATTCAATTCTCCAACATGCACTGGGGCGGCGGTGGCGGCGGCATGGCCGGAGCTGTGGGTAATGCCGCGGCGGCTATCGTCGCCGGGTACGCCAAACATGTGGTGGCGTTCCGCGCCCTGGCGCAAGGGCAGTTCGGCCGTTTTGGCCAGGGGCATGCCGGTGCACGCGTGAGAGGGGCTCAGGCCTACACCGCGCCCTATGGCCTGATGTCACCGGCACAAATGTTTGCCATGCGCACGCAACGGTTCATGCACGAGCATAACATCAGCCAGGAGGCGTTAGCCGGGATCGCCCTTGCTTCCTACAAACACGCCCAGCGCAACCCGCGGGCCATTATGTACGGCCGCCCGCTCACGCGGGAAGCCTACGACAACTCCCGCTGGATCGTGGAGCCGTTCCATCTGTTCGATTGCTGTCAAGAAAATGACGGCGCAGCCGCCGTTGTGCTGACCACGACGGAGCGGGCGCGCGACTTGCCCCACAAGCCGGTATACCTCATGGCAGCCGCCCAGGGTTCGGGTTATCGCCAATGGGTAGCAGCCCATAACGATCCCGACTACGCCACTTCGAACTTTAAGACCCTCGCGCCGCGGCTGTTCGGCATGGCTGGGATTACACCGCAGGATGTTGACGTCGCGCAGATCTACGAGAACTTCACTGGCGGTGTGCTCATGAGTATTGTCGAACACGGCCTCTGCGCAGC
>JBGPOI010000265.1:0-6873 GCA_041487975.1 Binatia bacterium
CTGGACCGTGCAGGAGTTGCTGTCGTTTCATGTCCCGCCCCCGCGCTGGACGCCGCCCAAACGGCGTGGACGCCCCTCACGGGCATTGCAACTCGTCATTGAGCGGTGGTGTTTATGACCACGATTGACTGCGGAGCTACCACGTGAAGGCGATCCGAAAAAAGGTGGAGATGTCGCAAGGCGAGTTTGCCCAGAGGTTCGGCTTTAGCAAACGGACGTTACAACATTGGGAGCAGGGACTGAGAGTCCCTACAGGTCCAGCCCGCGCTTTTCTGACGGTGATAGCCAGGGAACCTGAAGCCGTACAACGCGCGCTGGCGGGGTAGTCCTTGTTCCTACAGCCGCCGCCCGGCTCCAGCGCGTTAGGTAGGAATTAAAGATATGAGCATAAAACTAACACGGCTGACCCAAAAGCAGTTTGAGGGGAACGTGAATGAGTTGGTAGCGGAGTGGGTACCGTTGTCAACTAACTGTCCCGGCTGGTTCGGAGGGTTCAGTAGTGATGCTATGTGTCTGGCCGGGGCGGCTACCCAGGCTGGACCGGGAGCCGTGCGTCGCGGGGGAGACTTTATCAACGGCGCTGGGGTATTTTCTATTGTCACGAATGGCAGACCAGACGAAGCAAGTCTCTACATCGGCTTTCGCTGCGCCCGCTAATCGTCCTGCTTTGGCCCTTTGGACTTTGAGGGCGTCAGGGGTAGTGAGCAGGGGAGGGAGAAAAGCCGCTTGGTTTCGTCTTGGGTGAGAAAGGAGATGAGGCGGCGGGTAGGGGAGTGCGCTTGTTTTTCTGTTGGGGTGGGCTTGGGCATAGAGGACACCATACCTGCTTGCTCTCATGGTAAACTATCCATTCCGTAGCACGCGAGGAAAGTTGTAAGCGGGTTCGCCCTGCCAACACTCCAGCGCCGGCCCATTCTCTCATTTCTCCTTGACTCTTTCCTCCCCCCTCCGGTAGAGTCCGCTTCATCTTGCTCGATAAGGAGGGACTACTATGAGACGTTTAGGTATGTTGCTGGCTGCTCCCTGCGCGATGTCCGTGCTGCTGGTCGGTGCGCTGGTCTTTGTGATGCCCGCGCGTGCTGGGAGCTTGCCAGCGACCGGGCAAACAACCGCGTATCCAGCCGATAAGCACGATGGCATTGTCGGCGCCGTGGCTGTCCCGGATGACGGCACCCTGCAACGTGGCGCGTCCCTGCGGTATACAGTCCTGAAGAACGGGACGGTGAAGGATCAGAACACGGGTCTGATCTGGGAAATGAAATGCTGGGGCTGTGGGGGCCTGCATGATGTGACCATCGGCCCCCCCTGGTCTGGGGATGGCTCAATGGACACGATCTGGGATTGGCTTGCTCAGGTGAATGCGGAAGGCGGGACGGGCTATGCGAAGCACAAGGACTGGCGGATTCCAAACGTCAAGGAGTTGCTGAGCATCGTGGATTACAGTGTAGTCAATCCCGCGACCGCCCCACTCTTCAGTTCCGCTACCGGGTTATTCTACTGGTCGTCTACTACGTACGCGGGCAACCCGTCCACCGCGTGGGCCGTGGGCTTCAACGTTGGTGGTCTCGGGGTCTTCGATAAGAGCTTCTCTTTCCTCGTCCGCGCTGTTCGAGGTGGCCCGAAGTAGGTCATTTGGTTATTGGTAGTATTTGTTCATTCATGTTGAGGGGGTACCTCAGCCCCGCTAGCTATTGCAAGCGCCAGTGCTAGCCACTCTCCGCCGGCGTCGTCGCGCCGATCCGGGACACCGCCGCGACCGTTGCAGAACTGCCGCCGTGATTTTCCTGCGGTTTTTCGTGCTGAGGGCTGAGAAAGCCAGCAAGCACTGAGGCGGGAGGGAGCGTCCGTTTCTGACGAAGATACTCACGATGAGCACCTTCGCGAGTCGTAGGAGTCTAGGGTATTGAGTAGGAGAAGTGAGAAAGGGGTTACTTGGCTTGGAACTTCAGTTCTTTTTTCTTTGTTGTCAGAGGCACCTCGTCCTCGCCAACAATGCCGAACGGGTCCTGTGAGCTTCCCTGGGTTTCCAGTTCCATCCGAAGCTGTAAGCTCGGGTCGGTCACAAGATTATCAAAAGCCGGGTCAGTCACATCAATGATGCCTTTGATTTCAAACTTCCCTGTCCGCCGGTCAATAATTACCCCCTGTATCGTCATAGCCACGGGGGGTTCAGGAGCAGGGGTGACAGTGACGTTCGCTGTCACTGCCCCCTGGTTATTGCCAAAGTCCGTATCGCAAAAAGCTAAGAAGAGACGCCCCGACTGAGAAGCGGTTCCAGAGAAATTCTTTCCTACGAAAAAGGTTCTTCCAAACGCCCCTGTATCACAGGCTCGCAACGGAACATCACCAATTTGACCTAAGAGGGAAGCGCCTTTCAGCTCAGGAGCATTTGCGAAAGGACCTCCTGGCCCGCCATCAGCATCAAAAAAAGGAGTGGGATCGCCTGCACCGCGCCACATTCCTACGGCTGTAATTGCGATTGAATCACCTACGTTTACATCTATTCCTGTGTCTACAAGAGATGAAGTGAAAGACACGTCAGGACTTGCAAGACCGCAACCAAAAGAGTTTAGGTTAGCATCCACAGTAACAGTTGTGGCATGGCTAGAGGTTCTCAGCCCGAGCAGTAGGAACATAGCGACCGTCAGAAATGACAGCTTTCGCACGGAGTTCTCTCCTTTTCTGGTAGCTCTTGCGGCTCCCCAGTATCGCTTCGATGAGGGAGCCGCCAAGGAAACCTTACTGGTGCGCCTCTACTTCGGTCGTCCGCAACTTCACTATGGTCGCCCGCAGCGAAAGCCGATGCCGCCACTATTTTCCTGTGGATTGCTTGTCGCTACTATGGAGAAAACGCCGTTGCCAGTGCCAGGATCATTCCCACGGACCAAGACACCAGGACCTAACCCGGCTGTCGCTGCTCCGGCTAGACACATCGTATCGTCACTGAAAGTACCCCAAGTGGAACAGCCCGTAGACTGCGGCACCCAATCTGCTGTCCATTCGGCGACGTTCCCCACCATGTCATACGCCCCCCACACAGAGATACACGCCGATCGAGAGCCTGTAGGTACCCGCGTGTTGTATGGATCAGCAGTAGCACAAGTGGTTGTTCCATCGTCAGCAATTCCAGTGTCAGGAGTGGAAGCAGCAGCAGCCTGCCATTCCTGGTTGGAGAGCAACCGTTTCCCAGAGAGCCGACATGCTTGCTCAGCCTGGAACCACGATATACAGGCGGTAGGTTTCACCCCCGCCACTGAGACCGCGTAGAGCGGCTCTGTCCAGTTACCAGTTGCGGGAAAGCTCGCAGGAAAGGCGATGTGGTTATACGGTGAGGCTGGACAGCCGTGCTGTGTCGCCCCTCCTGCCACCAGATTCGCCAGCGTGGCTTTACCGGATTGCACTTTGTTCACGAGAGCAGCGTTGCTCTTTCCTTGCGGGTTAGTAGAGGGAATCTCCCAAACGCTGGCTTCGTACTTGTCAACACATACCGGCCCGACCTGCACGCTATCCGAAGGACAAGCCACGAGGACTGGCGGCGCTAGCAGCGAGAATACGACTGCGGTCAGAGCTGACAATCTTCTCATACCCCCCCTTTTTGAATTCGGCGTACACAAAACCAGTGCATCAGCACGTGAGTAGATGCCAACCAACACCAGGACAAGCAGCATCCTTCGTATCATATCTTCTCCCTCCAGCTTGCCTGGTGGCTCTATCATCCTCAACCTGTGAAAGTCAAGGAAAATCTGGTCTGCCGTGCGTGTCCCTTGTTGGCCTACCTTTTCCCTTCACCAATAAGGGAGAGTCCCACACGAGCGGATTCTGCGCGAAAGAACAGCAGCTTGGTGCGCTCGTCGAAGTATTCCTCTCGTTATTTCCTCTCGGACCGAAACTGTTATCAACTCTCAGCTAAGTGCTTGAAAAAGCAGATGCGCCCTGGGTGATTCGAACACCCGGCCTACAGGTTTGTAGGCTGTTGGTCTGCTGTTGATCCACTGTCACTATCCTGAGAAAATATCTTTCAGATCGCGTCAAGACAATCAATAACATCATAATTGGCTGTGAGATGAACTTGTCTCGTGGAGGACAGTCTGCATGGTCGGAATGATTTTCTTTCTTCTGGGGTTTCTTTTCACAGGAAGTGCCGCAGCTCAGATGGTTGGAGGAGAGACCCTCGGGAATCTGACCGCGCCGGTCGATACCCGGCGGATGTCGGACCATCATTTGTACGGTATCGTGTGGGGGAATGGGCAATTCGTCGCTGTGGGCAGCGGGACCCTCAGTGAAACCGAAGTGTTCCTCTCGCCGGATGGTGCTCGTTGGAACAAAGTCTCTCTGGGGCAGGCGGCTCGACCGCTCAGCTTCTCGCGAGACGGAGCCGGGGTACTCTATGGCATCGCTTGGAACGGCTCGCGGTTCGCCGCAGCGGGCGAGCGCATTCTCATGTCAGCGGATGGGAAAAGCTGGGTGGTTTCCGCCACCTTCTCGACTTGCGCTTTTACTCGCGTCACTACCAATGGGTCAATGTTTGTAGCGGTGGGCGGCTACTATGGAAATGGCTGCCTTGCCACTTCTCCAGACGGGAGAACATGGACTGAGCGAACCTCCGGTATAGAGGGCAACGCCGCTGTCTTGTCTGGCGTGATCTGGAACGGCTCCAGGTTTGTCGCTGTAGGGAATACCAATCGTGGGAAATTCGGCATTACCAATGTCTTTCTGACGTCGCCGGATGGGGTAACCTGGTCTCGTCATCTCGGAACGCGCGACCGTCTGGTGGATATTGCCTGGAGTGGGTCGCTGTTCATCGCGGTAGGCAGTCACCGGCGTCAAGGGATCATTTTTACTTCCCCAGACGCAAAGACCTGGACTCAACGAACAGTCAAGGTGAGTGACCCCTTCCACGCCGTGCTCTGGAACGGGTCAGTGTTCGTCGTTGCCGGTCTCAAAGGTACGGTTTTCACTTCGCCTGATGGAACGACATGGACAAAGAGAAAATCTCACACGACTCGGGATCTGCTCAGCCTTGCCTGGAACGGGTCACTGTTTGTCGTTGTCGGAGAAGGGGTGATTCTCACTTCACCCGACGGAGTGGCATGGAAGGCTCTCGACGATGAACCCCATCCCTAGAACGTGCGCCAATAAGCCTCTTCCTCTCAAAACTTGCCAGGCAATTTCGTGGCTGCTTCCCCCGTGCAGGGTGGGGGCCTTGGCTGCATGGCCTCAAGAGAGAATGCCGTCCTTAAACGAAGAACCCACGAATTGATGGGAAAGAGGTATTGTTTATTGACAGGAGCTTTCTGAGAGAAGCGAGCGGGGCGAGCCCGAAGGTCCGCCCCGCGTTCCGGGACTCGATGCGTCAGCCGTTATTTCAGGGCGGTGTCGAGCGTCTCGACCGACGGCGCGAAATAGAAGGCGCCGGAGGCTGGGTTGCTGTAGTCGGTGAGCTTATCGCGAACGCTTCCATCGACTCCATACATGGCCCGCAGCCGCTCGCGGAGCGGTGCCTGACTCTTGCAAAAAGCCATAAAGTAGAGACCCACGGTACCATCGTGGAAGGCGTAAGGGGTGGAGCGCCGCGTAATCTCGTCACGTTTGGGTTTACTCGCGTCGGCTGTGGCACCCTGCCGCAGTTCTACGCTGGAGAGGTGGGAGTTCGCAGGCTGCTTGTCGAGACGAGTGGAGTCAGCCTTAGTGCGGCCGAAGACCCCCTCTTGTTCCGCCAGGGGCAGCTTCTCCCAGGCCTCGAGGTCGTGGACCCAGCGCTGGGCGTTGATAAAACTGCCGCCGGCTCCAGGCTGTCCATCGGGAACGATGGCGACCTCGCGATCCCTGTCCTTCGGATCGGGGTTGCCTGTACCGTCGATGAAACCAGTCATGTCGAGGGAGGCGCCGTAGATGAACGTCATGGTCTCCCGAGCGACCTTCATATGCCCCTTGAGGGCCTGGCGGGCATCCCACTGGGTCTTCCAGACTTGATCCTTGTGGGGGCTGTTCATCCAAAAGAGGAGTTCTTCTTGAGTGCCCTTCGCCTCCCGACCGCTGCCATCAATCGACTTGATGGTCTCAAAGGGTTGGAAGTCGTTGGGGACGTCTGTGGTCAAGTCGCGCAGCAGGGTTGGTCCAATGCCGAGGACCAGATTGATTTTTTTGGCCGCGCAGTCCTGGCGCAGCTTGCGCACGACGGCCTTGATGGTCGCAAGGTTGGCACCTGGTTCACGGCTCAGGTGCACGTACCACTGGTGCTCGCCCATGTCTCTATTGAGAATTGCAGGTTGCGGTGTAGGCATAAAGTCCTCCTAATTATATAATGGGATTTCGGCTGACCCAGTTAGCCAAGTGCAGCCACTGCTGTCAAGGTCTTCCTTGCGCATCACCTTTTTCCCTGCTGAGAGGCAAGGTTCATTGAGAGAGAGGAAAAAGACTATGCATACGCTCTCCTTGATGACCATAATTTTCTTTCGCGGGTAGGTTCAAATCACGCCAGCGCTTGCCAACCCGGCGAGATGTGACTCCGTCACCCCCAGTTCTCCCTTGTAGACCTCAGCGTTATGCTCACCCAGCAACGGCGGGCGGCGGGAAATACGCCAGGGAGTGGTTGTGAAAAAGAACGGGCCGCCGGGGTAGCGAAACGCCCGCCCTAGCTCAGGGTGCTCGACCGTGGAGAAAAAACCGCGGGCGTTAAGCTGAGGATCTTCAGCCAGGGTCTCGGGTGGGCGGACCACGGCATAAGGAATACGGCGCAGCTGCGCGCCCTCCATTAACTCGGTCACGCTGTAATCAGTGGCCCACTCGTCGAGCACATCGAAAAGGTGTTCGGCATGGTCGCGGCGATACATCTGCTCTTCCCACTGCGGTTCATCCAGGTCCTGCGCCTTC
>JBGPOI010000266.1:0-6872 GCA_041487975.1 Binatia bacterium
GCACTACTTCGAGCTCATAGATCGAGGACACCTTCTCTCCAGCTTGAATGCGACGGGCACGCTCTGCCGTGAAAGTCACGGAGGCAGGAGTGAGGAATTCACTATAGTGTCGCCCGACTCGCTCTTCTCGGGACCAGCCCAGCAGCACCTCTGCTCCGCGGTTCGTAGTAGTGATAATGCCATCTAGTGTAAGAGATATGATCGCATCGTTGGCACTCTCAAAAAGCTGTCGGTACCGTTCCTCGCTTTGCCGGAGCGCCTCTAATTCCTCGATGAGCTGCGCTTTCGTCTTCCGTTGATCTTTCATGGTGTGGGCCCAGATATTGCTCGCTGAGATTAATAGCCCGATGTCTAAATCATCGGCGTAAATCCAGAGAAATTAAGTCGTTTTCTCAAGGAAAGGCAGGAGGGAAGCTATTCTTCACTGGTTATGTCTTCCGGTATCGCTGTCTGTCGATCAGGGTCACTCCCGTGCCGCTGGCTTTGCACACCAGCATCGGCTCGGCCAACATCTCGGCGGCGGAATTGGAAATATCAAAGCGGGGCTGGATGACTTTCCAGGCGGCAAATTCCAGTTTGCGCGACGTGCGGCCCACATGGGTGATGCGGCCGTGCGCCTCAATGAAATCTCCAGCATAGACGGGCGCGAGGAATTCGATGCTGTCATAAGCACGGAAGAGACCCTCGTCGCCATCAAGACGGATGCTCAGTTCAGTCCCGACATCGCCGAAGAGTTGTAACATCCTTGCGCCGTCAACCAGATTGCCACCGTAGTGCGCATCGTGCGCGCTCATGCGCACGCGAATCATTGCCATCGGCAGCCCGTTGACTGGTTCCATCGTTGGCATGGTTTACCCCTCACCCTAACCCTCGCCCAAAGGGGGAGGGAATTTGTGTTGTTGCTGATAGCTGACCGCTGATTGCTGATTGCTACTTCTGTGTCTGCCAGAAATGCCCCCCCTCACCATACTCGTGCTGACCACGCAGTGGTTGCTTTTCGGCAAAGCGGCTCAGGCGAAATGGGGTTAGGTCTACGGTTTTGCTCCGCCCTTGGGTAATCCATTCAGTCAGACATTGGCCAATCGCCGGCGCCTTCTTGAAGCCGGTGCCCGAAAGCCCACAAGCAAGGTAGAAGCCTTCTGGTCCGGCTTGCCCGAGGATCGCCTTGCCATCGGGTGTCATATCATAGATCCCGCTCCAACCGCCGCGCGAGACAGCACGCTTCAGCACCGGCGCCCGTTCACTGGCTTTGCGTCGGGCAAAGGGTGGAAAATTTTCCTCCACCGCTTCGTTGTAACTGTCAGGATCGACCCCATCTTCTCCCGCGCCGGCGCCGACGACTGTTGCCAGCGACTCCTCAGGGCGGAAGTACATACCCACCGTGATGTCGGCAACCACACAGTGGCGGCGTAATAGTTCACCTGGTTGGCGGAAAAGCGCAATCTGGTTACGCTGTACGGTGATCGGAATGGCGAGGCCAACCATGCGCCCGAGCTGTGCAGCCCAGCAGCCCGCCGCGTTAATGACCACCGGCGCTTCGATCGTGCCTTGATCGGTGCGCACGCCTCGCACGCGACTGCTGTCGGAGAGCATACTGGTGACGGCTACGCCCTCGCGCAGATCCGCGCCCAACTCTCGCGCTCGTTTGGCAAAAGCAAAAGTAGTGAATAACGGATCAGCGTAGCCGCTGTCTGGTTCGTACGCGCCCAGTGCGACGCGTTCCAAGGTACAAGCAGGTTCGATGTCTTTCACTTCTTGCGGACTGACGACACGCGTGTTGACTCCGACCCGTTGGTGCATTGCCACGTTGGCCTTGAGCTTCTCCACATCGGCCTGGTCTACCAGCCACAGAACTCCGGTACGAGTAAACCCGCAGTCACCACCGACCATATCGGCAAAGTGAGCGTAGGTAGGGAAGCTTGCCCAGGCCAGACGTGTCTCGGGCTCATTCTCATAGTGCATGCGCACGATGGAGGTCGATTTGCCAGTGCCACCGGCGCAAAGGTGTTTTTTCTCCAGTAGGACGACGCGTAGGCCAGCCTGAGCGAGATGATAGGCGAGGCTGGTACCGGTCACGCCACCGCCGATAATAATGGCGTCAGTTGTTGCAACCATAAGTCAACTCCTTAGACCAACACAGCGGGAGAAACGAGGAAACGGAAAGGAAGGAAACAATGAGTCCCCCATTCTCCCATTCTCCGTTTTCCCGTTTCGGCAACGTTCTAGTCCCTGCCGTCCCAACACTCGACCTCGACCCGGCAATCATAGAAAGTGCCACCACCACCGAGATCGGTCAGTGCTACCGAAGTAACATTGTTCACGGTGCCTTTGCCGTTGGCCAGTTTGTCCCACCAGCCCCAGAAAGTCGCGACCGTGCCCGGCGGCACGTTCTGAGAGATTTTCACTGGCAAGACGAAGGCACCGCGGGCGTTGAACACGCGCACTTCTTCGCCGTCCTTTAATCCTCGGGCTTGAGCGTCCTGCGTGTGCATCTCGAGGGTACGTGCTTCTCTCTCCTGACGACGCATGACCGGCAGGTGGCCATACGACGAGTTGAGAGAATCCTTGTGTTTGCGGGGAAGAAAATTCAGCGGGTAAGGACCGTTCCTGAGCGTTTCATGTGGCGGCACGAAGGCGGGCAAAGGATCGAGACCGTCATGCGCCATCTTCTCGCAATAGAATTCAAATTTACCCGACGGTGTATGAAACCCGCCCGTGGCCCGAGGCAACAGGTCAGGCTTGGACCGAGTGACTATGAAGGGACGGCTGATAAACGCTTGAGCGGAGACGTTTTTCTTCAATGTCTCAGCCATCAGCTCGATGGCGGAGGCGTACACTGCCCGCTCCGTCAGTCCCAACGCCTTGCCGAGCAACTGGAAGACTTCAGCATTGGACTTCGCCTCGCCCAAGGGATCGATCGCCCGGTGGCTAAAGCTACCGAAGTCGCCACCGTAGGCCAGCACCGCGTCGTCATGCTCGAGCGGCGAGGTGGCCGGCAGCACGATATCGGCGTAGTCTGCACTGTCAGTGAGGAACAGGTCGTGGACGACGGTGAACAGATCCGGCCGCTGCAACGCACGGCGCAACGCGGGTTGGTCAGGCAGTGAGGCTGCCGGGTTACAGTTGTAGTTGTAGATCACCTGGATGGGAGGATCGAGGGATGGGTCGAGGAGGTGCTCGGCCAAGCGCACCATGTTGACTTCGCGCGTGCCCACCGGCGAGAGATCGAAGCGCATCGCCTTGCCCATGTCCTGAGCGGTGAACATCGCGCCGCCAAAGGTACAAAGCCCGCCACCGACCTCGCGCCAAGCTCCAGTCTGCGCCGGCAGGCAGGCCACCGCCCGCACCGCCGCTGCTCCGCCGCCGCAGCGTTGGATGCCGATACCCATGCGGATCGTCGCCGGCCGGGTTTGGGCAAAGGCGCGGGCGAGTTCCTGAATTTTCGCCACCGGCACGTCGCAGGTGCGAGAGAGATCGGAGAGAGATAATGAGCGCAGACGCTCGGCCAATAACTCGTAGCCGACGGTGTACTGCTGGACATATTCGGTATCAACCAGCCCTTCCTCTTCGATGACTTTCATCATGCCGAGCGCCAGGGCGGCATCCGTTCCCGGTCGCAGGAACACGTGCTCGTCGCACATACGCGCGGTGCGCGAGCGATAGGGGTCGATGGCAATTAATTTAGCCCCTCTGCGCTTGGCCTCCTGTACCAGCGGCCAAACATGCAGGCCGGTGTTGAGCGGGTTCGAGGCCCAGAAGATGATCAGCTTGCTTTCCACCAGTCCCTCGGGGGCAAAACCAAAGAAGACGTCCGAGTAGGCGAGCGCGCCATACAGCCCCCCGGCACAGATCGTCCGAGCTAGGGTCGAGGCACCCAGGGCGTGGAAGAAACGGCGGTCGATCGCGTTGCTCTGATAGACACCGTTATTACCGCGGTAGGAGTAAGGGAGAATTGACTGTGGGCCGTGTGCGGCAATCGCTTCTTTCATTTTCGTGGAGACCGTAGCAATGGCCTCGTCCCAAGAAATGCGCTCGAACCGGGCGCCGGGACCTTTGGCGCCCACCCGTTTGACCGGATAGAGCAGGCGGTCCGGCGCGTACACCCGGTCAAGAAACTTGTTGACCTTGGCGCACAACGCGCCACGCGTGAACGGATGCTCTTTGCTGGCAGTGATCTTCACCGCCTTGCCCTCGGCGATGGTCACATCCATAAGACAGGAGTCCGGACAATCGTGTGGACAAGCGACCTGAGCAATGTGAGTCATAATGCTCTCCCCTTTCTTCCCTGTCCCTCTACCACAGAAGCGGTCAGTCGTCAGTACTCAGTTGGAGTTGCGCAACCTCACAGAGGAAGGTATTGAGAGACCCATCCTGACGAGCGCGAATAGGAGGGGAGTGTATGAGTCTCAGGGAACGCATAAATGGATTGGTCTTGGCACTGCTTGTGGGTGGGTCATTGGGCTGGACGGCAGGAGTGTACGGCGAGGGGAGCTATCCTGCCGATTACAAGCCCTCCAAGCTGGCGGAAAAGGGTGACACTAACGCTCTCGCGCGGGTGCTCGCAGTCTCTACCTATATGACCGACAAACTCAACGCGGCTGGCGGAAACGATTCGCCCATGTGTTACCGCAACTGCCTCACTGTCTCTTTGAACGAGGCTTTGAAGTGCGTTGATACCAAAAGCGGCTACACCGCTAGCGAATCCTGCGAGCAGGATGCCGCACAGAAAATATCCGCCTGCAATCCGAAGTGTCAGTAACGTGCGCACTTGGTGGTCTGTCAGGAATGAATTTCAGGGTCCGTAGTGACGACTTCAGTCGTCCTTGCTGCCTGACCAGCGACTAAAGTCGCTACTACACCCGCAAAAAGCAACTTGACAGACCACTCGCCCCCAACCTCTGCCCTCCCTTTCAGCAACTCGCCCGGCGAAAATGTGTTCTTCTTCGCAGAACCGGTTTCCACGGAGGGCTTCGCCATGCGCAAAATTCTTCTCATTGCTGTCATTAGTCTCCCTCTCCTTTTCCTCCTCAGCGTCTACGCCATTCCTCCAGCCGCTCCAGTTTGGACCGTGCGGCTCCGCGCCGCTCACGGACTCATAGTCGGCGATGCGGTCGAAGAGGCTGGTCAACGCATCGGTCAGGTTGTTGGGATCGCCCCTTATACCGAGGCAAGCGGCGCGGCAGGAACAGATATTCTCATCACTGTGAGCCCGGGTTCTCGTGACCGGTTGCGCGAGCGAGCGACTTTTTTGGTCATCGAACCCGTGGGAGCGGCACGGCCGATTCTTACTCTGGTGGTATTCGACGAGCATAGCCCACCCCTGCCGCCGGGAAGCCAGATTGCTGGCGCGGAGTCTGAACTAGAATTGGAACTCAAGCGACAAGTCGTTGCCATGGAGGGAACGATGCGAGAGTTTACCCGACAACTCGATGACCTGCGCCAAACTCTAGACAAAGCCAATCATTCCGAGGAAAAACGGCGGCTAGAGGACAGCGTAGGGGGGCTTGTCGAAACCCTGCGGCGAACGCGCGACGACGTCACGCGCGTATTCACGGAGGAGATGGGGCGCTGGAAGAAACTCTACGATAAACTTTTTCCGCCCGAGCGAGAGAAACCTGTGAAGCTAGTTTCATGAGCTGTAGGGGCGCACGGCTGTGCGCCCCTACTTCTATACAGCCTTACTTCTTCATCATCGCGTTCAGCGCGACCTGCTGCTCACCCAGCACTTTCTTGGTTGTGGGCCGTTCCTGGATGCGTCCCCACCAGGCGGCAAGCTTGGGCCGCCCTTCGAGCGGCCCCTTGGCGCCAAAGGCCGGCAGGAAATTCACCATAAAGAAGATGGTCGGCGCCAGCGCGGCGTCAGCCAGAGTAAACATATCACCAGTCGCCCAGGGGCCGTTCGACAGCATCGCTTCGACCTGATCGAGGCGGCTGGTGGTGTCCGCCAGTTTCTCCTCCACCAGCTTGGAGTCTCGCGGATTGGCAGCGAGCTGAGGAAAGAGCGCGCGCATCGGCGGCTCCAGATAGAGGTCATGGTGGCGTGTGAACGCGCGCACCCGCGCCCTCCCCTCGGGATCTTTGGGCAGCAGCGGCTTCTCGGGGAATTTATCTTCCAGGTATTCGTTAATGATTTCCGACTCAGCAATGAGCTGGCCGCCGATATCCAAGGCCGGTACCTTGCCTAGAGGATTGACCTTTTTGTACTCAGCCGAGCCGAGCCCTCCCGGTGGATCAACAAACTCGACGTTGAGCCCCTTCTCGTAGATAGCGATACGGCTTTTCGAGGCGAAATTGCTGAGCATCAGATTATACATCTTCATAACGGACTCCCCCTTGAGGAAAATTTACCGACTTTCAGGACTATCCAGCACGGCGCAGCTTAAGTCAAGCACGAAACGCTTGCGGATGCAGGGGTGGTAGTGATAGGAGAGGCGCTGCATGTTGCGCTTCTATTCGCTGTTGATTGCCTCCGTTGGAGCAACCCTTGTTGGTTTGCTCGTCACGAATGTCGCTTCTGCCCGTGTCACCAAGGTCGTGATCGACCGGGTTGAATCTCCGACCTTCGAGGGACAGGAGTTCGGCACTAGTGGCCGCTACGAAAAAATCGTCGGTCGCCTGTTCGGCGAAGTCGATCCCGGCGCAGCGGAGAACATAGGGATCGTCAACCTCGATAAGGCGCCGAGAAACGCGGCTGGGCGAGTCGCGTACAGCACCGACTTTTATATCCTCAAGCCGGTCGATCCTGCCAAAAGCAACCACAAGCTGTTTTATGGTGTGATCAACCGCGGCAACAAAGTCGACCTGGTGCTGATGAACAACGCGCCCTACGGCGAGAGCACCAATGATCCCACTACCGCGGCGGACGCGGGCAA
>JBGPOI010000267.1:0-6851 GCA_041487975.1 Binatia bacterium
GAGAGCGAGCAAGATTTCTGGAATTGGACCAATAGCGAGTCCTTTCGCATTGCTCACAGCAATCGTCCGCCGGCGGAGATGTTCGCCGGCCCCAACGTGCTGGAGATCCATGAGGTTATTTTGAGTACGGAAAAGCAGTAGGAGATAGAGATAGGAGACAGAGCTAGAGCTAGGAGGCAGAGACCGCCCCACTCCCTCTCTGTCTCGGTCTCACCTCTCTGTCTATTGAGGAGTCCCTCATGCAAGAACTCATCGCCGAACGCTTCCGCGCCATTGCTCCCGCAGCCGATTTTTGCTCGTTGCGCCTTGTCCAAACGCGCTCCGAGTTTCTCTCGGTGCGGCAGAACATTCTGCAGCCGGTTTCGACTTCCGAGGATGCCGGCGCGATGATTACCGTCATCGACAAAGGCGGGATGGGCTATGCCGGCACCAGTGACCTGACCGAGGCCGGTCTGCGCCGCGCCGCCGAGCACGCCCTGTCGTGGGCGCGACGGAGCGCCGGTCGCAGTGTCGTCGATTTCTCACGCATCCCCTTCCCACGACCCGAGGGAGAATACGTCAGCCCGGTGCAGATTCCCTGGAGCGGCATGCTGCGCCAGGACAAGATCGACCTCCTGCGTTTGGCGAACGAACGACTCAAGATCGATGAACGCATCGTCGATTGGGAAGCGTCTTTGTGGCACACTGAAAGTGACACCCTGTATCTCACCGCCGACGGCGGGCGGGCGCGCCAGCTCTTCCGTTATATTGTGCCGATGCTGAGCGCCACCGCCAATGCCGGCACCGAGACCCAGACGCGGAGCTTCGCCGGACGCGGCTACTGCCGTCAGGGAGGGCTCGAAGTCCTCGATCACTCCCGCTTTCGCGACGCCGCGCCGCACATCGCCGCGGAGGCATTGCAATTGCTGCTCGCGCCCAATTGTCCCTCGGGAACCATGGATGTCCTGCTCGCGCCCGATCAAATGATCCTGCAAATTCACGAATCCATCGGCCATCCCCTGGAACTCGATCGCATTCTCGGCGACGAACGCAACTACGCCGGCACCAGCTTCGTCACACCCGACATGTTCGGCAGCTATCGCTACGGCTCCGACCTCCTCAACATCACCTTCGACCCCGACCGACCGGAGGAGTTCGCCAGCTATGCCTTCGACGACGACGGCCAGCCCGCCCGCCGCGCATACCTCATTCGTAACGGCATTTTGCTGCGCGGCCTGGGTGGCGTCACCTCGCAGGCGCGTACTGGCTTGCCGGGAGTTGCCAATGCGCGCGCCAGCAGTTGGAACCGCCCGCCCATCGATCGCATGGCTAACCTTAACCTCGAACCCGGAACCTCCAGCTTTGCCGACATGGTGGCGGCAGTGGAGCGCGGGGTCTATATGCAGACCAATCTGTCCTGGTCCATCGACGACTCGCGCAACAAATTTCAATTCGGTTGCGAGTGGGGCCAACTGATCGAAAACGGCAAGCTGACCACGGTGGTCAAGAATGCCAACTACCGCGGCGTGTCCGCCACCTTCTGGCGTAGTCTCAAGCTGGCCGGTAACCACGAGACAGTGGAAGTGTTGGGCTCGCCATTCTGTGGCAAGGGCGAGCCCAATCAAGTGATCCGCGTGGGGCACGCGTCACCTACTTGCTTGTTCACGGACGTGGAAGTGTTTGGGGGAGAGTAACACCATGCAAGAATATTTTTACCACCTCGCCGACTCTCTAGCCGCGCTGCTCCAGGACGGCGAGGTGTACACCTGCACCTTCGACGCCGAGGATTCGGACTTCGTGCGCTTCAATCGCAGCGCCGTGCGTCAGGCGGGCACGGTCACTCAGCGCTTCTTCTCACTCACCCTCATCAACGGCATGCGCCATACCTCGGGAACCGTGTCGCTGTCAGGCGATCTGGACGTGGATCGGCCCCGGGTAACCACGCTGTTGACCGAGCTGCGCGAGCAACTGCCGTACCTGCCCGAAGATCCACACCTGCTCTACGCAACTGAAGTGCGCTCCAGCGAACACCACGGCAAGAACCGCCTGCCGGAAGACAGCGCAGCCATCGTCGCCGCCATTCAAGAAGCTGGACGCGGTCGCGATCTGGTCGGCCTCTACGCCGCCGGCGGTATTCACAGTGGGTTTGCCAACTCTTTCGGCCAGCGCAACTGGTTTTCCAGTTATAGCTACAACTTTGACTGGAGCTTCTACCATCAAGGCGACAAAGCGGTGAAGTGCGGCTACGCCGGTTTTGTCTGGGACCCAGCCGAGTTCACGCGCAAGGTGGACGTCGCTGCCGCACAACTCGCCGTGCTCGCTCGGCCTCCCAGGACCATCGAGCCCGGACGTTATCGTGTCTACCTGGCGCCCGACGCGCTCTATGAACTTGTCGGCCTGTTAGGCTGGAGCGGCTTCGGCCTCAAAGAGCACCGCACCAAACAAACCGTGCTGCTTAAAATGGTCGAGGAGGGCACTCGCCTCCATCCGTCAGTGACGCTGCGGGAAAA
The DNA here is from genome assembly GCA_041487975.1 of Binatia bacterium. Taxonomy (GTDB): domain Bacteria; phylum Desulfobacterota; class Binatia; order Bin18; family Bin18; genus JACQEL01. Next base: position 2,490 of record JBGPOI010000267.1, read on the forward strand.
CACGCGCGAGGGAGTGGCGGCGAATTTTCAGGAAGACGGATTTATCAAGCCCGATCAGGTGACGCTCATCGAAAACGGCACTTTTCGTGACTGTCTGATTTCACCGCGCTCGGCCAAGGAGTACAGCGTGCCGACCAACGGCGCTTTCAGTGGCGAGATGCCGGAGTCGTTGGACATGGCAGCCGGCAGTCTGCCGACCGTCGAGGTGCTGCGCCGACTCGACACCGGCGTATACATCAACAACCTGCATTATCTCAACTATTCCGATCGCACCGCCTGCCGCATCACCGGCATGACGCGCTTCGCCACTTTCTGGGTGGAAAACGGCGTCATTCAAGCGCCGCTGAACGTCATGCGCTTCGACGAGACGCTCTATCGCCTGCTCGGCGAGAACCTGCTCGGCCTGACTGCCGAACGTGATCTGCTCCTCGATGCGGGCACCTACCACGCGCGTTCGACCAGCAGCGGCCGCATGCCGGGGGCGTTGGTGGAGGATTTTACCTTTACCTTGTAGAGGCAGCTTAGAACGCCTAACAAAACAGGGTCGGTGCCCCAGGCGGAAGATGGTGGGTGCCCGCCTGCGCGGGCACGACGGGGTTTCCGTCATTCCCGCGAAAGCGGGAATCCAGACAAAGAGACGTTTTGTGAGGGACTCTTATTGAAACGGCGCGTCGTTGACGACCCCGAGAACGAACTTCCCCACCAACTCCGCCACTCGGTCAGGATGGGCGTTGATGTGCAGCGGCATCGCTTGAAAGTCGCGATAACGTCGCTCGAAGGAGGCACCCTCACGTAGCCCGTTGCCTCCCTGCACACGCATGATGAGACGCATTGCTTCGTCGCACAGACGCAGGGCGATCATGGGGTAGCTCAACTGGCGCAAGTAGTCAGCTTCGGTCGGCGTGATGCCTGCTGCGATCCGAGCATCCGTCTCAGCACAGCCAGTATACACCGCCGCTCGTGCGGCGGAGAGAGCCGCGGCGGCCTGGCCGAGATTGAGTTGTACGGCTGGTCGCTCCGCCACTTTCACCCCGAAAATCGCCACACGACTGCTCAGGTCCGTGCACGCCTCGGCCAACGCCGCGCGCGTCAATCCGACCGCTTGCGCACCGAGCCACAACACAGACAGTGCGACCCAATCTTCGCGATAACGCTGGGCCACCACTGGCGTGGCCGGATCGCGGAACTGGGAACGGAAGTCGAAGCGGAACGGACGCAGGAGTGAGGCCGGCACGGACACGGCTTTATAGTTGATGTGGTCCGTGGCCGAGGCGCGCAGGCTCATGGAAAACCAGGTTGGGTCGATGGATACACCAGGGGCATCGGTACGGACCACGGTGAAGCGCAGGTCCGGTTTGGCGCCAGGTTGCGGAGTCTCCGGCTCCAGGTCGAACAGGCAGGCCGCCCACTCGCCATAGCGCGAGCCGGAGGCGAAACTGGCGCGGCCGTCGATGATGATCCGGTCGCCGACGGCGCGGCCGTGCACGCTGGTGCCGGCGCCGGCCGGGAAACTCACCCACTCCCGCTTGGCGACAATGCCCTTGAGGGTACCGGCTCCAGCCGGGCCGAGTTGCGCGCAGATGAAATGAAAGACGCACAGGTGATTCCACAGGCACCAAGCGGTGGAAGCGCAGCAGCCGGCAATCGCCTCCAATTCTCGGGCCATCGCGCTGATACTGGCCTCGACTCCACCGATACTGCGCGTAGCTGAGAGGCGCATGAGGTCGGTTTGTTTGAACGCCTGAATGACGGATGGATCGACACTGCGTGTGCTATCGGCTTTAGCAGCCTGGTCAGCAATCAGCGGGAGGAGCGGCTCACATACAAGCCTGTCACCCCCGCCCATGAACTCTCGCGCGTTACTCACAACTGTCCTCCTCGGGATGAAATACGGGCGGCATGTTGTCAGTGGCTGGGAAGACTGTCAAGAAAGGCAACGATCAGCAGATAGCATGTGGCTCGCTCACTGCGTTCGTTCTATGGCATATAGCTCCTACCATAAGCTATCAGCCATATGCTATAAGCCATCCACAAAGGGGGAAACTATCATGGCGGTCAACGAGCTGTGTTTCCTGTCGGTCGCGCAACTCGCCGAGCAGATCGGCAAACGGGCGGTGTCCCCAGTAGAGGTCACGCAAGCATACCTCGACCGCATCCAGACGCTCGATCCCAAGCTCAATAGCTATATCACCGTGACAACTGAGCGTGCGCTGCGCGAGGCGAAGACAGCCGAGGAGCAGATCCGCGGTGGCACCTATCGCGGTCCGCTCCACGGCGTTCCGCTCGCTCACAAAGACATCATCGCCACCGCGGGCAGCAAAACCACGTGCGGCTCCAAGGTGCTCAAAGACCAGGTCCCGGCTTATGACGCGACGGTGATCGAGCGGCTCCACGCGGCCGGCGCCGTGCTGCTGGGCAAGCTCAACATGAACGAGTTCGCCACCATCACACCCAGTCCGTATTTCGGCCGGGTTAATAACCCCTGGAACGTGGAGCGCAATCCGGGCGGCTCCAGCAGCGGCTCGGGTGTAGCCGTAGCAGCGGGGCTGTGCGCCGGTTCGCTCGGTACGGATACCGGCGGTTCTATCCGCATCCCCGCCGCTTTTTGCGGCATCGTCGGGCTGAAAGCCACCCACGGCCGCATCAGTCTCTTTGGTGTCACGCCACTGTCCTGGTCGCTCGACCACGTCGGCCCCATGACGCGAACCGTGCAAGACGCAGCCCTCATGCTGCAAGCCTTGGCCGGGCACGACGCCCGCGATCTCGACTCAAGCGAAGCGCCGGTTTCTGACTACAGCGCCCGACTCACCGGCGAGATCAAAGGGATGCGGCTGGGAGTGCCGGCCCGTTTCTTCCCTGACTACACCGATCCCGAAGTGAAGAATGCCTTCGACGCAGCCGTCAAAGTGCTCGCCGGATTAGGGGCGCGGGTTGAGGAAGTCGCCCTGCCCTCCCTTGATGACGTCTGGTCCATCGCCCAGGTGATTATGAACGGCGAGGCCAACGTCTGGCACGAGCCGTATCTCCAGACGCAAGCCGAGGACTACGCTCCTCAGGTGCGCAAATTCTTGGAACGCGGGAAGCCCACGTTGGCGACAGACTATGTCAAAGCGCAACGGGCCAAGGCGCGGCTCCGTCAGGAGATGCTGGCGGCCTGCGCCCATATCGATGTCCTGCTCACTCCCGGAGAGTTAATTCCACCGCCGCCGCATGACGCACGCTCAGTGACCATCGACGGGCGCGAAGTCAGTCTGATGGGGGCACTTATTTCCGCCACCTGTCCGTTCAATGTTACCGGCCAGCCGGCTTTGACCGTCCCCTGCGGCTTCACTATTAGCGGGCTCCCCATCGCGCTGCAAATCGTCGGCAAGCCGTTTGATGAAGCGACGGTGTTACAGGTCGGGCATGCGTACGAAGCGCATACCTCTTGGCACGCACGGCGGCCGCCGATTGAGGCATAGCTCAAGAAGCAGTCCGAGAATGAACTGGACGCGAGCCTAAATTGAACCACATGACATTGGGACACTGCTTCGTGCTGTAGGTAGGGGCGAATCTTGTATTCGCCTTGCTGAGTGCGGCCTGCCGGTGGGCGATCACAAGGATCGCCCCTACACTGTGTGCCAATCTTTTGTGGTTCGATTTAGAGCAGGACTCACGGGGTTGCACAATCTCCTACGGAGTGAGCGGTTCGTTTCGACTTGGTGAGCCCTTGCCATTTATGCCTGCGGTCTGCTCACGTCATACACTTTCTGAAGAATGCTCTGAGTCATTCTTTCGTTGCGATTCGCCATCTCCGCGATTTGCTTGGCGGTTTCTTCAACCTGCGCCGTACTGTATGCGATTTTCACCACACTCCAGACCACAAACCCTAGCACGGCGATTTCTATGACAGCACTTCCCGCTAAAAAAAGATGCACCCAATCCATTTTTTCCTCCTTGCCTTTTCAGGTCGCTGCTTGAAAGTCGCGCCGTACTTTTCTCAAGCTCAGATCTGGCTTGCGCTCCGCTCCCTGGCCGAGACGCTCGCACCAGAGAGCGGCACCGATTTGGTACTTGAGATGTTATCGCGATAGTGTGGATAAGGATATAGTCAAGCAGGTCGAAAAGGCGCAGGCAGTGGCTTAAGTACAGGAAAGGGGGCGAATACATGGAGCATCTGATGCAAAACCTGTAGCTCAACTCAGTCGTCCTATTATTGGTAAGCCTTGGCGAGGTAATTTCCTTATATGAGCTTTCTCGAGAGGCACGAAAAGTTGGTGAGATGGTCGCGCGTGTAGCAGAGGCACTTGGCCAACGGCGCGAGCAATAATCAGCAAGGGCGGTTTCAATCTCCTACGGAGCATTCGGTTCATTGCGACTGCC
>JBGPOI010000268.1:0-6838 GCA_041487975.1 Binatia bacterium
CTTCTTTTCAGGGGTAGCGTGCGCTGCGCGCACGTCTGTAGCGCCACGGGTTTCTCTTCGTGCGCAGAGCGCACGCTACTGAGTTCCGGCTGACGTATGCAGGCAAAAACGGCTCTAATAGCGTTTCATCACCTGCTCGGCAAAGTCGGTAATCACTTTACGGGCGTAATCCATGGGCGGCAGGATGGTCACCTCCTTCAACCCGGCCTGCTCGGCGTTGTGCAGGTGGGCGATGAGTTCCGCCGGTTCACCAACCAGACAGGAACCTTGAATCGTTTTGGGCGTGACAAAGCGGCGCTCCTCGGGCACGAGAAACGTGCAGTGACCGTTGTGGATCTGCAGATAGCGTTTCTCGGCGGGCGTCGCCATCTTCGCCACATGCGCGCAGTATTCTTCCCAAACGTCCTTGAAAGCCTCAGGAATCACTTCCTCATGATGCGTTTGCTGATAAATCTCGTAGACAAAATGGAGCGCGCACGTCACCTGAGAGCCACACTCATCAATAACCCGATCAGAAGTGAGTTTCTCGCCAGGTCGCAAAACTACCGCCGTGGTCACTGTGGCCGTGTGGAAATTGGCTGGCAACGTGCGCTGTGTTCGCTCCGCCCCCGCTTTCACTGCCTGCAAATTGCCTTGCAGCACTTCAGGCTGTTCATTGAACACGGAGATCAAACCGTCGCCGAACTCTCCGGCCACCTTGAGCGCCAGTGGTCCATTGGCAGCGACGTAGATAGGAACTCGATCCTCAATGTTGATGAACCCACGGTCGAGATGAAGAAAGCGGGTCGCCCGGGTCACGCTATTGAGGGTGAATTCGACCTCTTCACCATATAGCAGCCCACGCACCACTCGTAGATACTCGCGGAAGTCCCGGATTCGCATCGGGTCCATGCCCATCACCCGCATGGCGGTGTGGCCCGTGCCAATACCGAGAAAGACGCGACCGGGAGCGATGCGGTTGATGGAAGCGATGGAGTGGGCGGTGACCGGAGCGATGCGCACGCCAGGGATGGCGACTCCCGTCCCTAAGCGGATCCGCGAGGTGTTGTGGGCGGCCAGTGCCAGTGTGGCGTAACAATCGGACCAGATCATCTGTGAGTCGGGAACCCAGGCCCCAGCGTAGCCCAAGTCCTCTGCGTACTTGATGAGCTGCCAGTCATCGATTTTGGTAGCGACCATAATGCTGAACTGCATAGCGGTTCTCCTTTTCTCTGAGGTTACGAATTTTCCCTTTACACACTTCCACAGTTTTTTCCAGACAACCTCTCTTGCAATGAAAGTTTCTTCTTAGAGCCCAATTTGACATCGGCCTCTTGCTGGGCAAAGCTCACCTGGCGTAGAAAGTAAGGGGCAAGGTGCCGCAGCATGAAAATCCCTTCCGAACTGTACCGGAGTTCCCTCGCGCTCCTCACTGACCTCTACCAGCTCACCATGGCCTACGGCTACTGGAAGTCGGGGGCGCAAGCCAAGGAGGCGGTGTTCCACCTCTCTTTCCGCAAGAATCCGTTTCAGGGGGGGTTCAGCATTGCCTGCGGGCTGGACTACGTGGTGGACTTCGCCAGCCACTTCCGCTTTGCCGCAGATGATATTGCCTACCTAGCCGAGTTGCAGGGAAACGACGACAAGGCGTTGTTTGACCGGGATTTTCTCGACTACTTGCAGTCCATGCGTTTCTCTTGTGACATGGACGCGATCCCTGAGGGAACGGTAGTTTTCCCCCACGAGCCGCTGGTGCGTGTCCAGGGTCCGTTGATCCAGTGCCAGCTCTTGGAAACACCGCTCCTCAACCTCATCAATTTTCAGACCCTCATCGCCACCAAAGCGGCGCGCGTGTGTCTGGCAGCTAAGGGAGAGGCCGTCCTGGAATTTGGCCTGCGGCGCGCCCAGGGGATTGATGGCGCCCTGGCGGCTACGCGGGCCGCCTATATTGGTGGGTGCGGCGCAACCTCAAACGTCTTGGCCGGCAAACTCTTCGGCATTCCGGTGCGCGGCACGCATGCTCACAGTTGGGTGATGTCTTTCGACGACGAGCTGGAATCGTTTCAGGCCTATGCTGCGGCCATGCCCAACAACAGCATCTTCCTGGTGGACACCTACAATACGCTGGAGGGAGTGCGCAAAGCCGTGGTCGCGGGACAGTGGCTGCGCGAACATGGCCACGAGATGATCGGTATTCGTTTAGACTCGGGCGATTTCGTGCAGTTGAGCATTGCAACCCGCAAGATTTTGGACGCGGCCGGCTTTCCCGAGGCGGTCATCGTCGGCAGTAACGACCTCGATGAACACCTCATCACCAGCCTGAAAGAACAGGGCGCGACTATCAATGTATGGGGCGTGGGCACCAAGCTCGTCACTGGCCACGATCAACCGGCAATGGGCGGCGTCTACAAGTTGAGCGCGGTGCGTACTCCTGATGAGCCCTGGCAGTATAAAATCAAACTCTCGGAAGAAGCCCTCAAAGTGTCCGACCCGGGAATTCTGCAAGTGCGGCGTTATAACACCAACAATGAGTTCTATGGCGATGCGATCTACGATGCAGAGACCGGCTTGGCGAGCGGATGTACCATAGTGGACCCAATCAACCCAACCAAGCGCACAACTATCCCGGACGGCACACCTTTTACCGATCTCCTGGTGCCGGTGTTCCGTGCAGGGGAAGTCGTGGGTGCAACGCCGCCTCTTGCTCAAGTTCGCCAGCATGCGCAGGAGCAGCTTGCCTGCCTACAAGCTGGTGTTAAACGTTTCGCTGATCCACAACCGTACCCGGTCGGGCTCGAACAGCACCTCTACGAATTGAAGACTCAGCTTATCTCCCAGGCTCAGGGAACAACAGAGGAAAGGAACACGCATGGAACTGCAAGACCTTCTTTATGAAAAGCGTGAGCACACCGCCTGGGTGACATTGCATCGCCCGCAGGCGCTCAACGCCCTCACTCCGGAAATGATTCGCAGTCTCAGGCTCGCCGCCGAAGATGCCCGCGATGACAGCAACGTCAGAGCCCTCGTCATCACCGGAGCCGGTCGTGCGTTCTGTGCGGGCGCGGACATTCGCGTCCTGGACAGCGGCACGCTGGCGGATTTTCGCGATTTCTTGATTGTGCTGACAGACGTGTGGAGCTTCATTCGCACTTTTCCTAAACCGACCATTGCCGCCATCAACGGCGTGGTCGTCGGCGCAGGATTTGAATTGATCCTGGTCTGCGATTTTCGTCTTGCCGCTACATCGGCCAGGATCGGCTCGGCTGAGGTGCGCATCAATCAGCCGATGACCAACGGCTCGACATACATGCTGTCGCGCTTGATCGGCGAAGCGAAAGCCAAAGAATTGGGAATGACCGGCGACATCATCGAGGTCGAAGAATCGGAGAGGATTGGCTTGGTCAACGCAGTCGTGCAGCCTGAAGCGTTAGCAAGCACAGTCGAGGAGTTGGTCAAAAAGCTCGTCAGCCGCGGGCCGATCGCCGTCGCAGCGGTGAAGCAGTGTTTCGCCCGTAGTCGCGATGTAGATATTGAGACGGCTATCATGGTGGAAAACGAAGCGGCGACGGCCTGTTTTGTTTCTGCCGACCAGAAAGAAGGGTTGCGAGCGTTTCTGGAGAAGAGGGAACCGAAGTGGTCTGGCAGATAATAGGGCGAAAAGGGGCAATGGGAAAAAGGATAAACGGCTGAAAAGTAAAAACGCAAGAAGGAGGACACTATGAAGATTCGCAGTACTTCGCACATTGCCATTGGGGTAAGCAACATGGAACGCTCGTTGCGTTTCTATCGCGACTTGTTGGGTCTCCGGGTAACGCTTGACGATCCACAAGAAAACCCAGGCGGCATGCTCTCGCGGGTCCAAGGCGGTCAGCAGCCACGGACGCGCCACGGCGTTTACTTACGTTGGGATGATGGTCCGCATGCCACTTTTATTGTCCTTTCCGAGGATCACCCCTCCTCGGGGGAAGCGATCAAACTGAATCAGGTCGGCATCCATCATTTCGCTTTCTGGGTCGATGATCTGCAAGAAACCTATGAGAAAGTGAAAGCTGCCGGGGTGCCGATTGTGCTCCCGCCGACAGCCTTTGACACTGTCGCCTATGGAGAGCCAGCGGGGGCCAAGGTGATGACGACCTTGTTCAAAGATCCCGATGGCATCGTCATTCAGCTCGACCAGCGAGTGTAAAGAAGTGCTTCAACAACGGCAAGGGCGCACGCTGTGCGCCCCTACAACAAAGGAGGACGTGAGCCATGGCACTGGGGAAAAACAAACTCGAATACGAAGTGCTCAAAGGGTGGGAGAAACTGCCCGAGGGTTGGAATTTTGTTGAGGTGGCGGGTGTGGCCACCGATTCAAAGGATCGTGTTTACGCTTTCAACCGTGGCGCCCATCCGGTCATTGTCTTTGACCGCGAGGGGAAATTCCTCAACGCCTGGGGCGAAGGAGTGTTCACCAATGCCCACGGCATTTTCATTGGTCCGGACGATCGTGTCTACTGCGCCGACAACTTTGACCATACGGTACGGATCTTCACGCCAGACGGCACGCTGCTGCAAACTTTGGGCAAAAAAGACGAGCCTTCAGACACAGGCTTCAAAGCCTGGAGCGCACCGGTGCAGCGCGCGGCCGGACCATTCAACATGGTCACTAACGTAGCCCTCGCTCCCAATGGCAATCTGTATGTTGCCGACGGGTACGGCAATGCGCGTGTCCACGTATTTTCACCCGCCGGCGAGTTGCTCTTTTCTTGGGGCGAGCCCGGCAAAGGTCCCGGACAGTTTAGGCTACCGCACGCGATTGCGGTGGACCGTCGCGGCAAGGTTTATGTGGCTGACCGGGAGAACTCACGCATTCAGATCTTCACTGCTGGTGGGGAGTACATCACCGAGTGGACTCATGTACACCGACCGGATGACTTGTATATCGACGCCGACGAAAACCTCTTCGTCGCCGAGCTCGGTTTCCGCGCCGGGGTGATGCCTGCGGAGCTAGGCGCGGCAGTTCCACCGCATGAACCCCATGCGCGGGTGAGCGTTCTGACGCTTGATGGCGAGGTCCAGACCCGTTTCGGCGGTGAAGACGGTTGCGCGCCAGGCAACTTTTTCGCGCCCCACGGTATTTGGGCCGACTCACGCGGCGATCTCTATGTGAGTGAGGTCAACTATAGCGCCGGTGGCAAACGCGGCCTGGTGCCGCTGGATTGTCACTCACTGCAGAAGTTTGCGAGAGTCAGATCGGAATAGCCGCCTCGTGAATGCTGGCGCACGGCTTCCCCACTGTGGCCCCGCTCCCAGCTTAGCGAGGAAGCTATCCTGCGGGTTTCACGGCTGCCAAAGGAGATAGTGGAATTATCCTGCAAAAGCTGCCGCGTAACACCTGACAACGTAGTCGAGGATTTCTGCGCGAAGTCTTGTAAATCAGAGGATTTTTGACTATGACTGTGGTGTTTTTGCCGCCGGTTTATGCTGCAGAATTGGTAGCATTTGCCGGTTTCTATTAGGCGGGATAATTCACGTCAGGCCATTAAACAGCGGAGATCTCACATGAAAGATGAATTGGGTCCACTTGCGGCGGAGCGTCAGTTCTTCACTGCACTTGTTGACGCGAGTGTGGAAGCTCTGGATCGAGTCTTGGCTGACGATTTCATCCTGATCGACGTGATGAGCGGATCAGAAATCACAAAATCCTCATTACTCGCGGTAATCGGATCAGGTCAACTCAAGTTCGAAGCCATTGAGCCCGCCGACCCTCTCGTGCGCTTGTATCAGACGACAGCCGTGATCACCGGTCGCACGCAAATGAGCGGGCGGTTCGGAGAAACGCCTTTCACTGTCAGCAGCCGCTACACCCATGTTTACGTCGAGCAGCAAGGCCAATGGCGTTTGGTAACGGCACAAGGCACGCAGATCTCACCGCAGCCGGAACAACCCGCAGCCTGACATCTAATGGATGCCAATGACAAAGCTCCCCAACATGATTTCGGTGACAGATCTTCGCCAAGATGCCGCCGCTGTGCTCAAACGCGTATGTCGCTCGAAGGAGTATCTAGGATGAGCCGGAATCAGCTCCAATCAGATGAGGAAGAGTTGCAGATCCTGGGTGACTTCGAGCAGGGAGAGTTCGAGAGCATCAAGCACTTCAGAGAAGAAAAGCGGAGACTGGAAGAGGCGGCCCGAAATACCCTGCAGAAGGATAAGCGCATCAATATTCGCATCTCCTCTCGTGATCTAGAAAAACTGCAAAAAAGAGCGACCAAAGAAGGGATTCCCTATCAGACGCTTATTGCCAGCACCTTACACAAGTTTGTGACCGGCAAACTCCAAGACGCCGTCTAGCTCTTATCAGGCCTCCAATTGTCAAGAGGCAGAGCGGTAGAGCTACGGGGGCGAAACGACCCCCGTGGGCAAAACGATGAAACGTCGGGTCAGTAAAGTCGGCTGGGTCGAGCCGGGCGAAACCCAGCGCTGGAATTCGCAGTACTCATTTCAGCCTACGAGGTTAGGTCGTACAATTCTGGTTTCTGGCTGCTGATTTTTGCATTCTTCCTTTTCTCCATGCTGAATGCTAGTCGTAGACGATGGGGCTAAAGTGATACAGTCTGTCACTGTCACAAAACAAAAGGCACATGGCTCGAACCTCCGCGACGAGGTGTTGCTGATCTTGGACAAACGAGGGGCAGTGCTGGACATCGCTCGCGAGGTTTCCCTCCTCATGCACACCGCCGGCGTTCCCGGTCTCGTGATCGGAGGGATCGCGGTCGTGCGGCACGGTCACGTGCGCACGACAAAAGATGTAGATATTTTCATCCCTCCTCCCCGAGAGCCGCTGGCGAATCTGTTGACTACTCACGGTTTTACC
>JBGPOI010000269.1:0-6810 GCA_041487975.1 Binatia bacterium
CAGTGGAAGATCGCTCACCGGCGCGTAGAACTTGACAGGCTGGCCTCAGACCCCAAGACGATCACCAGCACGGCTGACCCTGATGTCGCTGCTTTGGTCCGCTCGTTAGTCGAAGCAGCAATACGATTGGGAGAGAAGGTGAAAGACTGACAGGAGGTGGTGTGTATTCTTCGGATAGAAGACGCATTTTCAGTTCAACTCAACAGGCTTCCTCATACGAATTTGCATTTCATAAAGTAACATCCGCATACTGCCGTTCGCCCTTCGATACGCTCAGGGTGAACGGGGAAGTCATCTCAGACATAGCACAGCCCGTTCGTGCTGAGCCTGTCGAAGCATGAACGGGCACGGTTACAGCAGCCTTTTGTTACCGAACGAAACGCAGCTTGGTATCACTTCAACCCCGCTCTGCGCAAGGCGGCCAGATGACGCTCTAAGACCACGGGATCTTTGATAGGAGCCCGCTGCCGGTGAACCTCCAGCGAGAAATTGGGATTGAGCCGCAGCACTTCCGCCGCCTCGGCCCGGGCCTCTGCTTCGCGGCTCAGCTCACTGTAGACCGCAGCTAGGGTTAGGTGGGCACTTAGAATGTTAGGGTAGCGGCTGAAATATTGCTTCAAGGGCGCAATCGCTTCCTCAGGCCGCCCGGCCAGATAATAGGCAGCGCCTACGCTGCTTAAGTGTATGTCCACATTAATGGGTTTGCGGCGTAGCGCCTGCTCTGCCCTCGCGACCGCTTCCTCCGGCCTGCCCACCCGGCTCAGCGTCTCAGCCAGACTCGCATAGCTACTGGCATCGTTGGGATCGAGGGCAATGGCCCGCTCCATCTCGACAAGGGCCGACTCATATTTCTTTTGCCACAGATAGACAGAGCCCCAGATCGTGTGCCCCCAGGAAGGGATGGATTCATTGAGGGCGATGGCCCGTTGCGCCGCCAACACCTGCTCCAGCGTCTGAGCATCTGCACTCTGTTGCGAGGCCCACTGCTGCACGGAGCTGAGAGCTAGGAAGAGGTGAGCAGCCAGATTATTAGGGCTCCGGCTGATGTGTTCCTTCAGCGTGGCGATCGCCTCGGCATACCGCCCGGTCTGGTTGTAGGCCAAGCCCAAAAAGAATAAGTAGAAGGGCGGATAGCGGGGGTTGAGCCGCATCGCCTGCTCCAGCATCCGCAGAGCGTCTTCGGGCCAGCCCGCGAAGCGCAGCACCTGCCCCTGGAATGCATAGCTGTCCGCATTGTTGGGATTGAGGGCGATGGCTCGTTCTCCCTCGGCAATGGCTTGCTCATACTGCTTTTGCTGCGCATAGACCATGCCCAAGCGCGAATGGACTACAGGCAGGGAGTCATCCAGGGTAAGAGCCTGTTGCGCCAGCGCCAACGCGCGCTCCAGGGTCTGGGGGTCCATACTCCAGCGATTGATCCACTCTAGCAAGTAGGTCCAACCCAGCGACGTGTACGCCTCGGCATACTGCGGGTCCAGGGCAACGGCTTTCTCAAACATCTGCCGTGCCCGGGCATTGCCCTCTTTCGTGAGGTGCCACACATACGCCTCACCACGCAAGAAGGAATCGTAAGCTTCCAGGTTATCTGTGGTTTTGCGCACGATGACCCCTTGCTCCTGCATGGTAAGTTGCAGCCCCAGTGTCGTCACCATCTTCTGTACGATCTCGTCTTGTAGGGCGAAGATGTCCTTTAAGGGTCGATCATAGTGCTCGGACCAAAGGTGATAGCCGGTGGTGGCGTCGATCAACTGCGCGGTGATGCGCACCTGATCGCCTGCTTTCTGCACACTGCCTTCCATCACGTACCGTACGCCCATTTCGCGCCCCACGTCCTGCACCTTCACTGCTTTGCCTTTGTACGTGAAGGCGGAGTTGCGGGCGATGACAAAGAGGCTAGAGATTTTGGAGAGGTCACCGGTCAGCACCTCAGTGAGGCCGTCGCTGAAGTATTCTTGGTCTGGATCTTTGCTCATGTTGACAAAGGGCAGGACAATGAGCGAGGGTTTGTCAGGCAGCGGCAGGACCTGCGCATTTTCAGAGGGAACTGTTGTTAGAGGCGCTGTAGGGGCAACCCCATGTGGTTGCCCTGGAGAAGGGGAGGAGGAGAAGTTTCTGATTGCAACAATCCCCGCTCCCACCAGCAACACGATCACTCCAACGAGGGCCGCCCCTTGCCAGTACCTCCGCCCCTCCGGGCGGCCACGCGGGGCCGCCCCTACAGATGTTGTGGAAGCAGCCGTCTCATCAATCAGCACCCGCCACACCGGCACCGGCTTTTCGATGTTCTTGAGGGTCTGTTCTCCCATGGACTCATACCCTAAGGCCAGCCGGTTTTTGATCTGATCGTAGACCACCTCCGAGATACAAATCCCTCCCGCCGCGGCTAACCCTTCCAGTCGCACAGCGATATTCACCCCATCGCCATAGATCTCGTCTCCTTCCACCACCACTTCCCCGAGATTGATCCCGACGCGAAACTCGACCCGCCGGGCGACCGGCAACTCTGCATTACGAACTTGTAGCTCCCGTTGTATCTCCACCGCGCACTGCACCGCCTCCACCACGCTGGGAAACTCGGCCAGCAGGCTATCCCCGCGGGAGCCGACCGCACGGCCGCCATGCTGCCCAACCGAGGTCCTCATTCTCCCGAGATAAGCGGCGACAGTGCGCAGCGTCGTCACCTCATCTTCGCCGACGAGGCGGCTGTAGCCTTTGACATCGGCATGAAAGATCGCGGCGAGCTTGCGCTCGATGCCTGCTAGGGTCGTGCGTGCAGGGTGAGGATCGTTGCCCATCGGAGCGATTATCCTGCCGCTACCCTCTGACTGTCAACCAGCGCGGTTGTGGTTGAGTGATAGACGAGGCCGAAGGAGAAGTCAGCGCCAGAGGCTCGTGCATAGCTGCGCTGAACGTCTAGCGCTTAGAGGTTGCACGCCGCACCTCCTAAGGTAGGCTGTAAATAGAATTGACGTATTCTTCAGCTTCGCTGGCGGCCCAGAGGAGGTACAGCCACTCTGCTGCTCTCCCGACAGGCAGTTTTCGTGACACGATGATCAATCCTGGTGAGGAGTGAGTGATGATAACTTGGGCGAAATGTTTCGGCATCGTGCGCCGGTCGTGCGACACCAAGATCCGACCTTGCCCTGCGGCCAGTGCCAACACTTGGTCATCGGGCACGCGCAAATGCAGGCCGAGCGCAGACGCAGGTTGAAAGTCGATGGCAGGCTCTAACCGCCGGGTGGCGATAACGATACGGTGATCAAGATCGTTATCGGCCTGAAACCGGATTGTCACGAGCGGAATCCTGGTTGGACTGGAGCAGTTCGTCCAGTCGGCGGCTCAAACGGGGGTACTCTGCACGCACCTGCTGCCGAAAGGATTCGTACTCGGCATCAGCAGCTTTGAGATACGCGTCGATCTCGGCACGATGGCTGAGATAGTAGGTGATCGCCCCGTAGGCCTGTTCGAGCGTGAGCCCTGGAAAGCAGTCAGCGATACTTTCGGGCGAGAGGCCTTCGAGGAAGCGATAGACGATCGAGTCCAAAGACACGCGCGTGCCTTGCACCCAGTATCCATCGTCGCGTTGCTCAACGTAGGTGTCATTCATGAGCGTCTCCCGTGGGCGTTGCGGTCCGTCTCAGCCTCAGTGTGCCATGCCGTTTTTGGCAATTATAGCGTATCGTCCGGTGTCAGAGCGAGGCCAAAAAGCAGAGGGCTGCTCGCTTGACATCGGCGCTGAGGATGGCGGCGAGCTTGCGCTTGATGTCTGCTGGAGCAAATTGCAAACGGGTTTACCAAAACCTGGATTCCCGCTTTCGCGGGAATGACACTTTCAAGGCGTGCTTTTCCGTCATGCCCGCGCAGGCGGGCATCCAGGTTTTCTGCCACAGCGGGTAAATGCAAACGAAATCCGCTCTAGAGCCGTGCGTGCAGAGTGAGGATCGTTGCCCATCGGAGCGATTATCCTGCCGTCGCTTCCTGTTTATCAAATAGGAGCCTACGGAAAGATGCGGCGGCTGGTAATAACCTTACCGTCCTTCAGGTGCGGCCTGATCCGCAGTGTCCACTCGGAATTGCGCGCTTTGTCCCACTCCGGGCTCTTGGGAACGCGGGCATCGTTCATCTCGTATACCGCCAGGTACTTCGGATCTCCTTCGACGGCAACATAACGCCGGGCGCAGGATACTCCCGGTACGCCTACCAAAGCAGGCACGTGATCCACATTGTACCACTCGTTAAAGTCTTGCTCTTTCTCGGCGGGGATGTTCAGCCGCACGGTGAGGACAAAATCTGCATCCTTCGCTGGCCGGGTGCCGTGCGAGAAGATCTGCCGGTAGGTACCAATTGCCGTGTTGCGGAAGAGCGGAAGCATTTTCTTCGTCCACTCCGTGGGCGTTTCCCGCACCTGGCGAAACGCGTCGCTCTTCAGCACTTCGGCATCGCTCAGATCGTAGAGCGCCAGGTACTTGGGCTCGCCTTCGACCGCCTGGTAGCGGCGCCCACTAAGAAAGCCCGGCACGCCCAGCAACTGCGGGATGTGCTCGCTGTCGTACCACTCGTTGAATTCGCGCTCTGCTTCTGGCGCGATGTCAGTCCATACCGCCAATAATCCGTTTGCGCTTTGTGTTGCCATGAGAGGGCCCTCCTTTTCTTTCTACCCTAAGACAATTAGCCCCCCGATGTAAAGCATTGTCGAAAAAATGATTGTGGCGTATGCAGAGAGAGTCTACGGAGTGGTGGTTGATCCACGCACCCTAAGAAAAAGGAGGGCGAACATGTCTTACGATCTACTCATTAAGAACGGAACCGTGGTCGATGGGAGCGGCGCACCGCGGCATCACGCGGATGTGGCCGTGGCCGGTGGCCAGATCGCTGAGATCGGCAGAATTACCGACGGAGCCAAGCAGGTCATTGATGCTGCGGACCTGATCGTGGCGCCCGGGTTCATTGATATTCACACCCACTACGATGCCCAGGTGTTGTGGGACCCGCTGTGCACCTCTTCCTCTTGGCACGGCAGCACCACGGTGGTCACCGGTAATTGTGGGTTCACGCTGGCGCCGTGCCGGCCTGAGGATCGCGATTACCTCACCCGCATGCTGGCCGTGGTCGAAGATATGTCCTTGCAGGCCCTGCAAGAAGGAATCACCTGGAGCTGGGAAGATTTTCCTGGCTACCTGTCGGCGGTCGAGCAGCGACCCAAAGCCATCAACGTCGGGTGTTATATCGGCCACTCCGCAGTACGCCGCTATGTGATGGGCGCCGACTGCCGACGGGCCGCGACCGCCAGCGAGATCACTCGTATGCAAGAGATCGTGGCCGCAGCATTGCGGGCGGGTGCGCTCGGAGTATCGTCCTCGCGGATTCCTCTCCACGTGGATGGCGAGGGCAAATCTGTGCCAAGCTTCTCCGCCGAGATGCCAGAACTGCTGGCCTTGGGCCGAACACTGCGCCAGGTGGGCCGTGGAGTGTTTGAAGTAACGGCCAAGATGGTCTTACCCCAGGGTGAGCACGAGGCTGGCGATCTGGCAGACCTGGTGGCGCTCGCCAAAGAGTCGGGTCGGCCGGTCACTTGGGCCTCGGTGCGTTACCTGCCCAGCTACCCAGAGCGTTCGTTGTTCATCCTCTCCGAGGTGCAAAAGGCCGCAGCCCGTGAAGGCGTTCGCCTGCATCCGCAGATCGGCTGCCGCCCGTTTGAGACCTACATGAACTGGCAGAAGCTGATGCCGGTATTTGCCCACTTGCCGACTTGGCGAGAGGTAATGTTTCTCTCCGTTCCAGAGAAGACGGCCGCACTAGC
This sequence comes from Binatia bacterium, assembly GCA_041487975.1. Lineage (GTDB taxonomy): Bacteria > Desulfobacterota > Binatia > Bin18 > Bin18 > JACQEL01. The sequence continues at coordinate 5,801 of JBGPOI010000269.1, forward strand.
TGACCCAACTACCAGGGCAAAGATGCGCACCGAGGTGGCAGGGGCGACATTTTTCAATGGCTGGAAGTACGTGCTGGTCAAAGAAGCGAGGCGGCCGGAACACAAGCGGCTGGAAGGTCAGAGCATCACCGCCATCGCTGCGGCACAAGGAAAAGATCCGTTGGATGCCTACCTGGACCTGTGCGTGGCCGAAGAGTGCGCGACCGAGTTTCTCTACTGGGCAGCGGATATGGAAGAGGAACCGATGAGTCGCATGCTCAGGGATCCGAACACGCTGTTAGAAACCGATGCCGGTGCGCATTTGACGTCGTTGTGCAACGCCGACTTTCCCAGCTATCTGCTCGCTCACTGGGTACGGGACAAGGGTGTACTCAGCCTGGAAGAAGCCGTGGCACGACTGACCTCTCGTCCGGCCAGTGTTCTCGGGCTGGCCGACCGCGGTCGTCTCCAACCTGGTTTGGCTGCGGACGTGGTAATCTTTGATCCGCAGCGGATACGTGGCGGGCAACTCCGCACCGTCAACGACCTGCCGGCGCGGCAGCCGCGACTCATTCAGCAAGCCGAAGGCATACACAGGGTGATCGTCAACGGCGAAGTAGTACTGGAGGAAGGTCGCCACACTGGCGCGCTACCCGGACAGGTGGTGAGGGGAGCGTGAAACGGAAGTCATACGACAGGGGCTCAGCGCGGAGGATCGAACAGGAAGGGCAAGGAGGAGGGACGACCGCCTTGCAGAAGATAGGCCCACGCACGGCAATGGCTTCGCGGCGGTGGGCCATCGACCCAGTCTTGAGTGAGAATCTGCCACCCTCTGGATTTCACTTCACCATCCTGCCTGAACCGCACTAGTGCGGACCCGCACGCCGTGATGGTGTGGGGGCTGGGGAGGGCGACCTCCCTGGCTACCCGATTGGGCCGTGTCTAGTGGTGCATTTGGAAACTGACAGGATCACAATCTCTGTGCGCCATCGAGTTTGCCAAGTTCCCGGTCAAACGTGCCGAGCGGCAAA
>JBGPOI010000270.1:0-6809 GCA_041487975.1 Binatia bacterium
GATAACTGAATAGCACCGCGTCGGTTGCATCGGGCCAGATATTGACCCCTTTGACCTTGATCATGTCGTCGTAGCGCGCAATCGTCCCAGCCTCCAAACACGGCCCCGTGCGACCGCAGTGGCAGTAGCCGGGCGGCAAGAGGCGCACCCGGTCACCATGGCGAAAACGCACAAGAGGAGTAGCGACACGGTTAAAGGTCGTCACCACCACATCTCCCTCTTCGCCGTACGGGGTGGGCGCACCGGTCTGGGGATTAACGACTTCCAGCAGCGCCCAGTGGTCAATAAAATGAAAACACCCGCGCTTGCCATCATGCACTACCCCGTCCTCGCAGGTTGCGCCGAACATCGTGCCGATCTGGGTGGTGCCGTACACATCGTAAAGAAGCGCACCCCAGAACTCCTGCATGCGCTCCGCCCATTCGCTCGGATAGCTGCCGGTAGAGATGAATACGCCCTTGAGACGAGGGAGGTCGCGCCGCGGTAAAAAATTCAGCTCTTCGCATAAGGCCGAGAGGCGCGTCAGATAGACGGGGGTGACCCAAATGTAGTGCGGCTGAAACGTTTTCATGCGTTCGATCTTGGTCTTCGAGTCAAAGATTTGCACCAGCATAGTGTGGGCGCGAAACCGCCTGAGGGCTTCGAAAAGGACCAACCCGCCGGCCATAGTAGCAACCGGCCAGCCTACGAGGTTGAGGTCCCCTGGCTGCATGCCGGCCCAAGTGAGAGCGTAAAAGCAATGCTCAGCGCCGCGGCGTACATCCTCTTCGCTGAGGGCATGGACCTCCTGCCCGACGCCCGAGGTGCCACTGGTAATCCACGCTTGGGAAATCTCTTGCTCGGGCACCATCAACCGTTGCCCATACGGGGGATGCGCTCTCTGGTCTTCCAGCAAATCTTTCTTGGTGAGATAGGGAACACACGCAGAGAAGTCTTCCAGGCTGTGGATCTTTGCAGGGGTAACTCCTGCTGTTGCAAATCTCTGCCGGTAGAACTCGTTGTGCGAGACCCGATCGAGCAGCGCTCTGATTTGCTCCCATTGCCATGCGCGCCTTTGCGCGCGCGGCATCGTCTCTTGCTCTTTATTGAAGTGACGGTAGGCGGTTTTCTCTTCTCGCATCGCTATCCTCTCCGAATGTCCGCTCGCATCATTGAGACTGACCAGGTGAGGTACGGCGTGAAGCCAGCCAGCGAGCAAACGATCTTTGGCTTTCGCCACTACGTCGTCCTGCGAGCAATCCTTCGACGCCAATGTGCTCGTCGAGATCCGGCCACTCAATGGCATAGCCATCTCCCAGTAACCGCCAATTCTGCCGCTCGGCTGGGGAAGCGTATACGAGGCGAGGATACCAGGTGAGTGGCACCTCAAGACGCCGACCGTCGGCGAGGTCCACGATCAACTTGTCAGCGGTTGTGGTGACGCCCACCACAACAGGATCGACTTCAAGAACTAAAGTAGTCATGCTATGTCTCAAAGAGTGTTTGCTGGTGCTTGACAACCAGATGAGTGATCCGGCTTACCTCATGCTGTGGAAAACCTCGATTTCTAGCGAGCGAAACAGGCGTAAGCCAGAACTTGGCAATCTGACGATCACGCTTGACATGGGTGTGCGGCGATTCACCCTGGTCGGAACTGAAAAAAATAAAACTATAAGGGCCGTCTTGGAGAACAGTAGGCATGGGTCGCTCATCATTACTCATCACTCATTACTCATTTGAGCCCCACCTTGCGCAGGGCGGCAAGCTGGCGCTCCAGTACCGCCGTGTCTTTAATAGGAGATCTCTGCCTGTGAACCGCCAGCGAGAACTTGGGATTGATCCGCAGCACTTCCGCCGCTTCGGCTCGGGCCTCTTCCTCTCGGCCTAACTCGCTGTAGACCGCGGCCAGAGTCAGGTGAGCGTCCAGAATATTGGGGTAGCGACTGAGAAATTGCTTCAGTGGAGCAATCGCCTCTTCTGGTTTCCCGGCCAAGTCATAGGCAACGCCGACGCTGTTTAAGTGCTGATCTGCAACACCGGGCTTGCGGCGCAGCGCCTGGTCTATGGCCCCTAGGGCGTCCTCCGACCTGCCCACCCGGCTCAGCACCTCCGCCAGAGACGCGTAGCTCCCCGCCACGGTAGGAGCGAGGGCCACAGCCCGCTCCATCTCCGCCAGGGCCTGGTCATACTGCTGTTGGTAGAGATAGACAGAGCCCAAGGTCATATGGTTCGCGTATAGGGAGTCATTGAGGGCCAAGGCCCGTTGCACCGCCGCCACTGCCGGCTCCAACGTCTGGGCTGCGGGGCTCTGTTGCGAGGCCCACTGCTGCACGTAGCTGTTAGCCAGGATGACGTGGAAAACCATAAGATTGGGGCCCTGGCTGAGGGCTTCCTTCAGCGTGGCGACCGCCTCGGTATACCGTCCGGTCAAGCTGTAGGTCCAGCCCAAGTCCCCTAAGTAGAAGGGCGGATAGTGGGGGTTGAGCCGCATCGCCTGCTTCACCATCTGCAGGGCTTCTTCGGGCCTGCCCGCGAAGCCCAACGCCGCCGCCTGCCGGTCATAGCTGAAATCATTGTTGGGATCGAGGGCGATGGCCTGCTCCCCTTCAGCTATGGCTTGGTCATACTGTTGTTTCTGCGCATAGACATTGCTCAAGAGCGAATGGGCTCCCGGCAGAGAGTCGTCCAGGGCCAGGGCCTGTTGCGCCAGCGCCAACGCGCGCTCCAGGGTCTGGGGGTCTGCACTCCAGCGCCAGATCCAGTCCACGAAGTAGGTCCAACCCAGCCACGCGCACGCCTCCGCATACTGCCGGTCTAGGGCAACAGCTTTCTCAAACATCTGCCGCGCCTGGGCATTTGCCTCTTTTGTGGTGCGCCCAAAATACTCCAGCCCGCGCAAGAAGGTATCGTAGGCCTCCAGGTTGTCCGTATGTTTGCGCACGATGTACCCTTGCTCCATCAATGTAAGCTGAAGTTTCAGCGTCATCACGATCTTCTGCACGATCTCGTCTTGCAGGGCGAAGATGTCTGTGAATGGGCGGTCGTAACGCTCAGACCACACGTGAGCGTCTGTGGTGGTGTCCACTAATTGCGCGACGATGCGGACCTGCTCTCCCGCGCGCTGTACGCTGCCTTCCAGCACATAGCGCACGCCTAGTTCTTTCCCTATAGCTTGGACGTTCGCGGCTTTGCCCTTGTAAGTGAACGCGGTGTTGCGCGCGATGACGAACAAACTGGAAATGCGCGAGAGATCACTGGTGAGCACTTCGGTGATACCGTTGCTGAAGTAGTCCTGCTCGGGGTCTTTGCTCATGTTGTCGAAGGGCAGCACGACGATGGAGGGCTTATCCGGCAGCGGTAACGCTGCCGGAGTGCTGAGGACTGAGGACTGAGGACTGAGTGGGAGACGGGAAAGATACCGGACGGCGACGATTGTTGCCGCAACCAGCACCAACCCGGCCACCACCACTTGGTGCGCAGGGCGCACCCGACGGGAGAGCTTTAGTCGTTGTATCCGCAGGGTTTCACGCAACCCTTGAGGCTTCTCTGGCAGGAGAGCATAGACCTGGAAACGTGGGGTAATGTTCTTCAGCTTCGGCCGCCCCAGCGAGATCACCGTACCCAAGGCCAGCTTCTTCTCCACCTCTTCATAAACTTTGTGTGAGATGCAGATGGTATCGGGCTCGGCCAGTGTCTGCAGGCGGGAGGCAATGTTGACCCCATCGCCCAGCACGTCCCCATTCGGCTGCACCACAATATCGCCCAGATGGATGCCGATGCGCATGTGGATCTGCTCGGCTTTGTCCTGTTCAGCGTTGTGGGCACGAAACTGGGCTTGAATACGCTGGGCGCACTGCACGGCGTGGACTACCGAGGGAAAGTCCACCAGGAAGGCATCGCCAAAGGTCTTGATGACGTGGCCGTGATGGGCGGCTATGGCTTGCTCGACAACCTGGTTATGCACGGCCAGCAGCCGCAGCATACGGGCTTCGTCACTGCCCATCTGGTGGCTGAAACCGACGATGTCGGTGAACATGATGGCGGCCAGCCGGCGGGTCTCGGTCGTCGCTTCCGCTGGCGGTCCCTCTTTCATGGGGGTGATTATCCCCTTATTGGCTTCCGCTTGTCAAACGGCGGACGGGTATTGGGCAGTCCCCGCAGGGGAGCGCCGGTTGATCAGCAGTTCTTTGAGAGATTCGTACACATGCATGCCTGACCTCAGTAGCGTGCGCCATGCGCACGGAAAGAGGCGGGCGGCAGGGCAGACGTGCGCACAGCGCACGCTACACCAATTGTGTGCCAATGTCGTGTGGTTCGATTTAGGACGCCGCGGGTTCCTGCTGCCGCAAGCGAAAGCGCTGGATTTTCCCCGTCGGCGTGTGCGGCAGTTCGGCAACGAACTCGATCTGCCGCGGGTATGTGTAGGGAGCTAACTCCTGTTTCACGAACTCCTGCAGATCCTCCACCTGCTTCTCATTGCCAGCGAACCCCGGTCGCAGGACTACAAAGGCTTTCACCACCTGTCCTCTGAGCACATCAGACACTCCGACGACTGCCGCCTCCTGGACGGCGAGGTGTTCGAGCAATACGTTCTCGACTTCCGGGCCGGCAATGTTATAGCCGGCACTGACAATGCTGTCAGCGCGACGACAGCGAAACCAGAAGTAACCATCTATATCATAGGTGAACACATCACCGGTCAGGTTCCAGCCATCCTGGACGTACTCCTGCTGCCGATCAAGTTTCTTCCAGTAGCGACAGCCGGTTGGTCCTCGCACCGCCAGCCAACTCACGATGAAATCGGGAGTGTTCGGCAAACGCAGCAGCACCCGGTCTCCTTTGCCGACTCCCCTGGCCGCCAACACCCTGGCCAGGCGCTGGACCGCCTGGCTCAGTTCGGCGTAGGTGATGGTCTCCTACCCGTAGTAAATCGCGACTTTGTTGGCGAATCCGGATTCCAGATTGCGCCGCACCAGTTCCTCGGCGGCGTTAAGCTTTTCCGGGTAAGCCAGTCCGGCGGCGATGAAATCACGCTGGGGCCAGAGTGCCAACGGCGGGAGAAATTTTTTGACCTCGGGATCAGGCATGATTCTTTCCATAGTGAGTTTCATGATGAAAGTTCTTCACGTCGATCACGCCTACTGCCAGTTCGCGCTCAGGCAGGGAACTCCTCTCACTGAAAGGCCGGCATCACATAGCGCGCAAACAGCTCCTGCTGTTTAAGTGACTGCCAGTGAGCAATGCCGCCATAGCAGATACGGCTCACACTCGCGCCGGAGCTGGGCGGGATCATCGCCGACGTAGATCGGACGCAAATAGACGATATTGGGTTGGTGCCCGTGCTTCGCGCAAGCCTCCCGATAGAGGCCCAACTGGCGTTCCATCGCCGCGAACGGCAGCAAGGGAGGCACCAACATCCCGTAGCCCTTTCTGCCGGCCAGCTCGTAGGTGCCGTCACTCGTGCCGCCGGTGAGGATCGGCGGATAAGGATTCTGTAATGGACGCGGGACCACGCGGGCATCATGGATCTGCCAGAAGCGGCCATTGTAGGAGAACCGCTCTTCGGTCCAGGTACGGATCAGAAGGTCGAAGGCTTCCTCATATCGGGCCTGCGACTCAGCGATGGGGATACCGAAACCGTGGTATAGCCAGGCATGACCACGGCCCACTCCACATTCTAGGCGTCCACCGGTGATGATATCGGCCGCGGCGATCTGCCCGGCCAACTCCAGAGGATTTTTCGGCGGGAGAATATGCAGGGCGGTACGGAAGCGAATGCGGCGCGTGCGTTGTGCCGCCGCGCAGAAGAGCGCCAGCGGATTGGCCGAGATGCTGAACTCCGGCGAGAAGTGATGGTCGATGGTGGAGTACACATCGAAGCCCATCTCATCCGCGTGCTCGCTCTGACGCTGGATCTCCCAGTAGAGCTGCGCATGCGGCTTCTCCGGTGGGCACTGCATCTCCGCATAAACACCAAACCGCATCTAGCGACCTCCCGGCAGAAAATCGAACGTTTGTTAGATACCAGGGCGGTTCGAGCCCTGTCAACCGTTATGGTTCATCGACAAAAAGGGCCACGAAGGAGGTCGATCGCATCAAGGCGGCGTCTGTTACCGCCGCTTTACGCCGGGCTCCTACTCTAGCATGCCAATCTGCCGCAGCACGGCAGCCTGATCCCAGTAGATGCGCTCGGCGGCCATTTTGCCGTCGCGGAAATCGACGATAATCACAAACTCGATCTCGATCGGCTTGCCGGTGGGCGGTACGCCGGGCAAGAACCAGTCCATCTGCTTGGTGTGGCGGAAACGCATCATTGCTTCTTCGACGATGCAGTCGTCGGTGACAACTCGGTTAATGAGGGTATGTTCCCACCCTGGTGGAATCGAGGGAATAAACTCATCACGGTAGAGTGGCCGCAGCGCGGCTTTCCCTTTGCCGCCCCAGCGCGTGGGCATGGTGACCACCGAGGCGTCTTCAACCATGGTGGACAATGATAGGTTCTCGTCTTTGGTCTCGAACTCGCCCTTGAGGTGCTCTTCCCACAATCTCAGGTTCTCTTGGGCTGACATGCGTGCTCCTCCTTTTCTCGTCAGGGCGGTCCTGCAACATGCCTCGGCTATCGCAATACATCACGGCAATCGGCAACCCTTGGTCCGCGTTCTCGCGCGGCACGATTTGGTAGAGACAATCCTCGGTAAAAAAATCGGGCCCCTCCTCCAACCGGTCATCATCAATACACTGCACATAAGCATGGATGAGATCCTCAACTGCGGAGCGAAGTTCTTGGCTCACCATAACCGACCTCCCCGTGCGGCTGAGCGCGCTAGGCC
>JBGPOI010000271.1:0-6804 GCA_041487975.1 Binatia bacterium
AGACCGACCAGCCCGGTGCAGGTTTGCGGGGGAGCGGAGTCGGAACGAAAGGCTCCAGTGGCGCTTGCCGCTTCTCGAATGGGTCGCTGACTGGTTTGGGGCGGGATCCCGATTGGGGAGCTTTCTGATTGAGGGAGCCAAAGGCGTCCGCGGTCTGAGGGCTGACCGATTGAGCGCGAGACCCCGATTGAGTAACGTTCTTGTGAGAACGGCGCTGAAGAGATTGCAACTGCGTATAGGCTTCGTTGATTTCTTGTAGTTTCTCCTCAGCTTTTCGTTGCAGCCGGGGATGATCGGGAAAACGATCCGGCTGCCACACTTTTGTCAGGTCCTGATACGCTCTCTTCACTTCTTTGGGTGAAGCATCGGCTTTCACCCCGAGGATCTCATAAAACTGCTCCTGCTTGCCCACTCTTTCCTGCCCTCCAACCTAACAAGCTGACCTGCTCTTTTCTTGCTCCTCAGGTCAAGTTTATTACATGACGGACGAAAAAAATCTAGGCTTTCCACAAATCGCCGCGCACTTTCCGTGCTATTCCCGCCAGCGTACCCAGTCCCAGAATCATCGAGCAGCTTTTTCTGACCATCCGTGTACTTCCCCTGCTCTTGCCGCCAGAGTACACTGCTTGCCTTCATGCTCCGGCTGCAGCAAATTGCCCTTGCCGCCGCTAGCGGCGTTCTTCTGGCTTTGGCTTTTCCCAAGGGAGACATCAGCCTGCTTGCTTGGATCGCCTTCGTGCCGCTCCTGTGGGTCATAGGGGAAAACACGCCGAGACGCGCGTTTACCTACGGCTGGATCTCGGGCATGGGGTTCTATCTGTGTGCGGTCTACTGGGTTGTACACACCATCGGGTTCTACAGTAACATTCCGCCCTTGCTGGCAGTCGGGCCGCTGCTGCTGATGTGTACGATCCTGGCGACGTATACCGGAGCCTTTGCCGCGGGGTTGCGCTTCTATCAGCAAGGTGAAGGCTCGACTGTGCTGCTGGCGCCCTTGCTCTGGGTGGCGCTCGAATGGGTCCGTTCGTTTTTTCTTATCGGCTTTCCCTGGGCCGACTTGGGGTACTCCCAACACAACTTCCTGAACCTCATCCAATGCGCCGAGTTTACTGGCGTGTACGGCATCTCCGCTGTGGTAATTTTCGTGAATCTGGCGGTGGTCACCGTCTTGCGTCAGCGCGGACCGGGGCGTGGACGATGGCTCTTGGCAGCGATCCTGTTGGTCTTCGGGCTCTCCTGCTGGGGTGCTGGGAGACGCGCACAACTGGGTGCGCTGCCGGTGGCCCATCACCTTCGCGTGGGCTTGATCCAAGGCAACATCGAACAGGACAAAAAGTGGGATCCCGAGTTCCAAGAGGCGACCATGGCACGCTATGAACAACTAACCCGCGCGGCCGTCACCCGGGGCGCGGACTTGGTAGTCTGGCCGGAGACCGCGGTCCCGTTCTTCTTTCAGTCGGATGTGGCGTACCAGGAACGACTGCTCAATCTGGTGCGAGAAGTAAAGACTCCTATACTCTTCGGTAGCGTCGGCTGGCGGTCAAAAGGGTCCGACACAGTGACCCTCTTCAACCGCGCTTACCTGGTCTCCTCCACGGCGGAAGTCCTCGGCTTCTATGACAAGATGCATCTCGTCCCCTTTGGCGAATACGTGCCTTTCCATGACAACGTGTTCTTCTTTCTTGATAAACTGGTCGAGGGTATCGGTGACTTTGCTGGGGGGACGACGCCGACGGTTTTCGCTCTGCCCGAAGGAAAGTTCGGAGTGTTGATCTGTTATGAAGGCATCTTTCCCGAGTTGGCTCGTCGGTTCGTCGCTGAGGGAGCGGACTTTTTGGTCAACATTACTAACGACGCCTGGTTCGGCCGCTCCTCTGCTCCATATATGCATTTGCTCATGGAGGCGATGCGAGCAGTGGAAAACCGCGTCCCTTTGGTGCGCGCGGCCAATACCGGCTTCTCGGCGGTGATCGACTGGGACGGGCGGGTGCGCGCCCAGTCGGCTCTCTACGAGACGGGTTTTCTGGTAGAAGAGATAGCCTGGCCTCAGGTCACCAGCTTCTATACCGTTCATGGGGACCTGTTCGCCCGACTGTGTGCCCTGGGCGCAATTGTTATGTTAGGATATGGTTATCTTCAACAGCATACAAACAACCGCGGAGGACTCCATGCTAGCAGAGGTCAAAGAGAAACTCACTGATTTAGACGCTCGACTTGAAAACCTTGGGAGGCGGCTTTGACATCGCTGGCAAAGAGAGGCGCGCCGCTGAACTCGACGCGCTAACCGCCGCCAATGATTTCTGGCAGGATCAGGAAAAAGCGCAAGCGATCTTAAAAGAACGCGCCTCTCTCTCTGGCCTCATTGCGCAGAGGAAAAAACAGGCCCGTGACCTGGAAGACGCGCACGTTTTCTTGGAGTTGGCGGAGGCGGGGGACCCTGAGGCGGCTGCTGAGGTCGAGAAACACGCAGGGGAGTTGGAACAAGAGGTGCGCAAGGCCGAGATGCAGGGAATGCTCGGCGGCGAACACGACGCCGGGAATGCCATCGTCAGCCTCCACCCCGGCGCCGGTGGTCTCGAAGCCCAAGACTGGGCGGAGATGTTGCTGCGTCTCTATCTGCGTTGGGCTGAGCGCAAAGGGTACAAGGTCGAGATGGTGGACTATATTCCCGGCGAAGGAGGAGGAGTAAAGAGCGCCACGTTTACCGTCGAAGGGCCGTATGCCTATGGCTATCTCCGGGCCGAGGTTGGCGTTCACCGTCTCGTGCGTATCTCTCCCTTTGACGCGAACGCTCGCCGTCACACCTCGTTTGCTTCAGTGTTCGTCTATCCGGACCTCGATGAGACCGTCGAGGTAGACATCCGTCCTGAAGACCTGCGGGTCGATACCTATCGCTCCAGCGGGGCCGGCGGTCAACATGTGAACAAGACCGACTCGGCGGTCCGTCTCACCCACCTCCCCACCGGTATTGTCGTTGCCTGCCAAAACGAACGCTCGCAGCATCGCAACAAGGCGCTGGCTATGAAAATTCTTCGGGCTAAGCTCTATGAATTAGAGCTAGAGAAACAAAAAGAGAAAATGGAGGACCTCCACGACAAAAAAGAAGAGATTGCGTGGGGCCGCCAGATCCGTTCCTATGTCCTCCATCCGTACCGCATGGTAAAAGATCACCGTACCGGCGTGGAGGTCGGTAATGCCGATGCTGTCCTCGATGGTGAGATCGATGTGTTTATCGAAGCATATCTGCTCAAACGCATCGCGGCCTAAGTGCCGGCCGACGCGAACAGGGTACTCTCACTTCAGTGACGCGACAGGCAAGCGGCGGCCAAAACAGTAGGAAAGACCGCGTACGCGGCGAGAGAAAGCTATGACGGAAGAGGTGGCGAGTTTACTGAAGCAAGCTCGGGAAGAGAAACAACTGTCACTCAAGGATGTGGAAGCCAGCACGCACGTCCCGGTGCACTATCTGCAGATTTTGGAAGGAGGCGGAGATGCGCGCCTCTTGGCGGATTCGCTCTATCTTATACCCTTTCTTCGCACCTACTCAGTGTTCCTTGGCCTCGATCCTTCTGTGACAGTCTCCCAATTTATCGCAGGGGTGCAGAAGGGCGAGCCGACCGATGGACAGCCCGTGCCCAAGCCCGGCTCCTCTCGCTCCCGGGTCGTCGTGGCACTCCTCATCTTAGCCGGGCTGGTCGTGTTGTCGTTTTGGTGGATCACCGGAGAGCATAGGTAAATCTCTTGGCAATAGCTGAAGAAGCAGGTAGACTCCTGCGGCGCTCGGCTCGACACCGCATGCGGCTGAGCGCGTACCCAAAAGGGGGAAGCTATGAGCACATTGACCATTGAAGAGCTGCCGACTTTGACGGATCCCGTGTTGGTTGTCGCCTTTGCCGGGTGGAACGATGCCGGTAGCGCGGCGACGCACGCGGCGCAGTTTCTTGTCCGGCGATTGCAGGCGCGCCGGTTCGCCAGTCTTGATCCAGAAGAGTTCTATGACTTTAGCGAGTTACGGCCGCAGGTGCGATTGCGTGATGGTTTGTATCGTGAGGTTACCTGGCCGGCCAACGATTTTTTTTATAGTCGCGCGGCTAGTCCGCAGCGGAACCTGGTGTTCGGGGTGGGAATCGAACCGCACCTGCGGTGGAAAACCTATGCCACCGCTATTCTTGATCTCGTCAAACAGTGTGGGGCCAATTTAGTGATCACCCTGGGCGCCCTCTTGGCGGATGTGGCATATGCTCGGCCCGTGCGAGTAGCGGGGTTTTCCAGCGATCCTGCCCTGGCGACGCAGTTCCAACTTACCCCGTCGCGCTATGAAGGACCCACCGGTATCGTTGGCGTACTCAATGATGCCTGCCGTCAGGCCGGTCTTGCCTCGATCAGCTTCTGGGCCAACGTGCCGCATTATATTTCGGCCGCCCCGAATCCCAAAGCGGCTCTCGCCCTGGTCAACCGCCTTGAATCCTTTTTGCACTTCACCCTCGACACAACCGAGCTTCGTGCCGCGACCGTTGATTTTGAGAAGAAGGTCGCGCAGGCCGTGGCGGAGAATCCCAACATGGCGGCTTATGTGCGCCAGCTTGAGGAACGAGACCGAGAAGAAGGCCTGGAGATAGAGACCGCTCCCAAAGGAAACGGCGGCAACGGCCACGCGAACGGCAAGGACCTGGAAGAAGATCTGCAACGGTTCCTGCGCCAGCGCAAAGACAAGAAGGATGACGAGTAAGCAGGAGAGGCGCAGTCGTCAGCGACCAGTTGTTAACAAAACAAAGGGCTTAAGCCCCTTGTCCGAATTTCTCTAAAGGACTTGATGGAAAAAATAGTCTACATGGTCAACCTCGGTTGTCCAAAAAACCTGGTGGACGGTGAGGTGATGCTCGGACTCTTGGCTCGTGAGGGGTATCAACTGAGTCTCGATCCGGAGCGGGCTGACGTTCTGATGGTCAACACCTGCAGCTTCATCAACGAAGCCAAGGAAGAGTCCATCGACACGATCCTCGAGCTGTCTCGCTATAAGGAACACAGCCCGACCAAGCAACTCATCGTCACCGGTTGCCTGGCCCAGCGCTATGGCCAGGAACTACGCGAGTCCTTGCCCGAGGTCGATGTCTTTGTCGGCACGGGCGAGTTTGTCCGCATCACCGAGATCCTCAGGCAGAAGCGCGCGCTCCTCGATGGGCCGATGACCTATATTGGCGCCGCGCACGTCCTGCCCGACCACACGATCCCGCGCATCGCCACCACGCCATTTTACTCGGCATACCTCAAGGTGGCCGAAGGCTGCAACCACAAGTGCGCCTTCTGCATCATTCCCAAGATCCGTGGGGTGCAGGAGAGCCGAGCGATTGACTCGCTTGTCACCGAAGCCGAGGCCCTAGCGGCCCAAGGGGTGCGAGAACTCAACCTCATCGCGCAAGACCTCACCGCCTACGGCCGCGAGCGGCGTGATGGCACTACCCTGCTTGCGTTGTTACGCGCCCTCTGCCGCGTCGAAGGCATTGCCTGGATCCGGCTGCTATATTGCTATCCCAACTATTTGGATGAGCCGCTGCTCCGCTGTATCGCCGAGGAAGAGAAAATCTGCTCCTACCTGGACATGCCGCTGCAACACATCAGCGACCGCATCCTGCGCGCGATGCGTCGTGAGAAGAGCGGCGACGGCATCAGACGTTTGCTCGATCGCATCCGTAGCCATATTCCTGCGGTCGTGCTGCGGACTTCGTTCATCGTCGGCTTTCCCGGCGAGCAGGAAGAGGACTTCCGTCAACTACTCGATTTCGTTTCCCAGGCTTCCATCGACCATGTCGGCGTCTTTCGCTACTCGCAGGAAGAGGGGACGACCGCCGGGGTCATGGCGGACCAGGTACCCGAAGATCTCAAGCAGGAACGCTGGCAGCGGTTGATGGAGCGGCAGGCCCCGGTGGTGCGGCGCAAGAACCTCTCTCTCGTCGGCTCTGAACAGGACATGCTGGTGTGCGACACTGACGCTCAAGGCCGGCTGTGGGGCCGCACCCGCGGCCAGGCGCCGGAGATTGACGGCGTGGTGTTCCTCCCTCAGGTCCGCGCCGAGAGTGGCGAGATCATTGCCGGACGCATCACCGGTGTCTCCGGTTACGACCTGCGTGCCATCGAAATTGCTCCAATAACACAAAGAGTTCAGCCAATTGACATTGTCCGGGTTCCCCTCTAAGGTAGAGCCCTTTTCGCTACGTTCCCACAGGGAGAGGAGCGGGGTATGAGAAAGGCGTTTCTAAAGAAAATGAGCGACGCCCTCACCGCACAGAAGCAGCAGATCCTCAGGCAACTGGATGAGGAACTCAAAGAGGGCAAGGAAGGAGCCCCAGACGAGGGGATGGATACCTACGATCTCGCCAGCGAGGAGCGTGATCGGGAGATCAACCTTATCCTGAGCGACCGGGACCGCGATAAGCTCCAGGCCATCGAGGACGCACTCGAACGGATTAATGAAGCCTCGTACGGGATCTGCGAGATGTGCGAAGAGGAGATCGCGCCGGAGCGACTTGAGGCTCTGCCTTTCACACGCCTATGCGTCACCTGTCAAAGCGAGATGGAGAAAGAGGCGAAACTGCATCGCCGCACCGACGAGGAGCGCACCCACCGGCGGGCGAGCCTCGTCGACCTGGACGACGAAAATCTCTAACCCGGAGAGGCGAAGCGGAGAACCTGCACGATCCGGCGGGGCCCGCCGCAAGGCAACGACAGGAAAACCCCGGCGATCATGGCCAGGACGATGGTCAGCACGGCTTTTACGCTGTCGAGCTCTTGGGCCCGTTGCAGACC
>JBGPOI010000272.1:0-6791 GCA_041487975.1 Binatia bacterium
AGAGCCAGCAGCCCGGCTACCGGGAGAGCCAAGAGGGTCGTCTTCAGCAGCTGCGCTATCATAGTCGGGCCTTTCCTCCCGAACACGAATACGGAGTTAGCGGTTATAGTCGTGATAGTCCTGGTGTTCGGCGTTCAGGTCTTGATGCTCAGCTTGATGCTCAGCGTTGAGGTCTTGATGCTCAGCTTGATGTGCTCGCTCAAGCTGACGATGGAGACGACGGTGCTGCCGTCTGGTCATAGGCTGCTCGTGGGCTTCCCTGTGGGCAGCGTTGAGGTCTTGATGCTCAGCTCGGTGCTCAGCGTTGAGATCCTCGTGCTGCGCCTCGTGTTCAGCATTCAGGCCCTGGTGCTCCGCCCGATGCTCCTGATATTCGTCATGGGCAAATCCTAGCGGGGCGATCCCGAGAAGCCCGACCACCGGGATGGCTAGGAACATGCTCTTTCGTAGTGAGGTTTTCATCAGAAATCTCCTTTCCCTTGAGTGTTATGAAATAGTGATGCAAGGATTGTACCAACCAGAGAAACCACGGCACTGGGAAACACGCTCAGCCTCGGAGAGTCAAGAAAGTATGTGAAGGCACGGTGAGGAGAAGAAAAGGAGAGCAGGAGCGCTCTCCCGTCCAAGGTGTTTTTCTCTTACCGCGGCAAGAAGATATCCAAGGGCAGGCCCAAGAGAGAGGGAAGCGCAGAGGAAGGCCCAAGCGAGTAAGGCTCAGGATAGGAGGAGCCAGGATAGTAGCCCTCGTCATCATACGAGCCACTCCCATAGCCGTACTGGTTCCCATAATTGGGACGCCTGCCGTACCCATACCGATCGTAGGAGTAGCCTCTGTAGGAGTCACGATAGTACGGGCGGCCATAACTATAGCGATCATAGTCATCGCGGCCCCAGTTCTCTCTCATGTCACGGTCAAGGGCCCGATGTTCCCGTTTGAGTTCACGGTGGAACTGGCGGTGCTCCCCGCGGGAATGGGGCATCTGGTGGAAATCCTCGTGCACGTCACCAAGCTCCCGGTGGATTGCTCTATGCTCTCCGCCGCCATGAGCAAAGGCCACCGGGGCGGTCACGAGTAATCCTGCCAGCGGAAGACCGGCAAGGAGAATGTTTTTTAACGAGATTTTCATGGAGGCCTCCCCCTATTGGTTTTTCTTCCTCTTCTCATCAAAACACCTGCTCAGTGCAGAAGTCTCGCAGGCTGGCAAAAAAACACTCCTGCAGAGGGGAAGATTCCTGGGGCAGGGGACGGGGGGCAAGAAGCGGCAACCCCTTCTATAGGGGAGGCGCTACCAGGGAGTGCCAATCAACCAAGTCTAAGACAGGAGCGACTTTCCGAGTACTCGAGGGTTGAAGAAAAAGAAAGGAGAATGTCGACGAAAGGAAGCGCTCTCACAAGCGTCCTGGGCACGGTCCTCCCCCCTCTGCGATCACGAATATAGTGCTCATCCCTTCACCGCCTCTATGATCTTCACAATGTCGAGATACACGTTCTCTTCTCGGCGGAGGCGGAAGCCTGCCTTCTGCACATTCCCCACGGTGTCCCGATTCAGATCTGGGCCAACGCGCCGGGACAGGGGCGTCATGAGGTCAAGAAAGATGCCAAATGGACCAATCTTGCTGCGCACGTGTTCGAACATCAACAGTTGCCCGCCTGGCTTCAGCACCCGATGGAGCTCCCGCAGGCCAACTACGGGCCTCGGGACCGAGCAGAATGTGCACACCGTTACCACCGTATCGAAGCTGGCATCCGCAAACGGCAGCTCACACACGTCCATCACCTGGAGCTCGATGGTTCCCTGGTAGGCGGCGGCCTTCTTGGCAGCTCGCTCAAGCATTTTGGGGCTGATGTCGATGGCTACAATGTGTTGACCAGGCGGGAAGAACTTGAAATCGTTACCCGTCCCGGCAGCGACCATCAGCGTTGCGCCACGGATCTTGCTGAACAGCCGACGCTTGTGCGGTCCGAGGCGACGGTCGTCGCCCCAGGCGAAGAGGTCGAGGGTGCGGCTGGCGGCATCCCACTTGCGTTGCGCCTCTGTGTCCATAAGAAAACCCCCGGTTCAGTCCCCAGCGTCAATGACCGCACCCCGGAGAGCACAGTCGTAGACCTGTATGCCAAGCACCACGATCGCACCGAAGAGCGCGCCGACGGTTGTTGCCGCGGTGAGCGTTTGCCCTCCAACAGCGAGAGACACGTACCCTGGTCCGGGGATGTATCGACCGCCTCCCGGAAACCTATCGAACCGTGCTCTTTCTCCGCGACATCGAAGACCTGAACACGGAGGAGGTGGCCGGCACCCTGGGTATCACGCCAAACGCGGTGAAGATCCGGCTGCACCGGGCTCGGCAAGCTTTGCGCACGTTGCTGGAGCGGGAACTGATCGGCAAGGAACGCTTGCAAAACGCGGTGACCTATGATGAAGCTCATTGAGCAACTGTTATTGATTGGGCAGACCTGGACTGGCGCGACCGCGACGCTGCTAGCGATCCTGATCCTCCTGATTGTATGGCGCTTTTTGCCAGCGGAGCAACACAAGCGCGGTACCGTAAGCCTGTTCTTCTTCTGTTTTGCCCTCACTTTCGGTTTGAGTGCTACCGTGGCCCTCAAAGTCGGCGCCTACACGGTCTGGGGGGTGCTGAGTTTTCTCGACCTCTTGAGCCTCGTGTGTGGCTTGACCGGCCTGGCAGGTCTAGTGGTGTTTGATCTCGTCTTGAACCGTCTGCACGTGCGCGCCCCGTCGATCGTGCGCGATCTGATTCACCTCAGCATCGTCGCTCTCATCGTCTTGACGATCTTGTATGAGTGTGGCCTCGATCCGCTCTCCCTTGTCACCACGTCCGCTGTGCTCGCGGCCCGTGAACTGGCGCGTCTTTAGTGCAACCGATCTCGTTAATAACTAAAAGTTAGCAGGAAACTGAGGAGATTTTCCTCGGAGCCGAGCCGTGCTTTGCGAAGGATCCTGGCCCTATCTGAGCGGCCCTACCTGAGTTTGAGATCAGCGGAGATTTCCTGAAGCAGTTGGTTAATACCAGCGACTACCTCATCAGATGGTCGAGACTCACCGCCGAGATCGACCCGCAGATGGAATTTCAGGTCGAGACCAACTGCCGCTTTGGCGATGTCGGCCACTTGCTCAGCAAGATCTTGAATCTCATTCGGCCGGAGGTCGGCCTCAGCTACAAGCACTCCAGGCTTGGAGACGAGCCGTTCTGCGACTTGCGGCGGTGGTTCTTCGCTCGGGACGCGCAGCTTGACATTCCCGGCCCCAGCGAAATCACACGGCCAGCCTCCCGAGTCCGCCGTCCGCTCTAGCAAGCGCGCGCGGAAAGCGCCATTCAGAACCTCACGTACTGTTATCCACGGGAGCGTTTTTCCGGTCCTCTTGGAGAGTGCAACCGAGAGCACGAGAGCCGTGGTGGTCTCCTCACTCCAAGCTTCCGGCAGGCTCTCCGGTAGAACCTCCGTGGTCGGAATGGGCTGCGGAGGCGCATGCAGCCGGGCATCGTCTGTGAGCAAGCCCGTTGGAATCTCTTCGGCCAAGATGCTGGCCGGCCCTGAGGTCAGCCACAGTTTGCCGTCCCGCACGGCCGAGTGCACAGCCGCCTCAACTACTGCTCGTTCTGCCTGCGGAATCGTCACTGGCTCTTCGTAGCTCTCCCGTTGGATCTTCACGACACGATCGCCAGAGAAGTAGGCACGCAGGTCAGCGAGAGTGATTTCAGGGGTTTCCCACAACCCGGGAAGCACTCCCGGAGCCAGCAGCGGAGGAGATAATTCGGTGAGTGTCGCTTCTTCCGGCAGGACGACCTCCAGGGCCGGGTCCTTCAACGCGTTCTCATCCGGCGTCTCTCGCCACCATGTCCGCAGCGAACGATCCGGGCGGGTCAAACGCAATACGAAAAGACCTTCCCGACAGCCTCCCATTAAGGTATCTAGGATGGCGCTACGGTTGAGCATCTTCGGCAAATGCGGGAACTGGGCAAAGGCGCCGACGAGATCTTTCACTCGTCGTGAGGTGTCGCCTTCCCGCCACAAGTCGTAAGGTCCGCCCGGTAGCAGTGCATCGGCACTGATCGCAGTCTCGCGAATCCTGGCCCGGCTCTCCGCCTTGATCGTATTGAACAGAGGCTCTCCACCAACAGTGATCTTGAAGGCCTGGACTTCGTTCTTCTCGGACACCGTGACCACAATGCAGGAAGCCTGCTGGATGGCTTCGGGGATCTTCTTTCTGGCGTCCTCCAGGCTTGCGCTTAAGGTCTCACTGCGGATCGGGTCGATCTCCTGATCCTTCAGTTGTGACCGGACTTCTTCCCATCCCAGATATTCACGGAGGCGAGTTCTGGCAGCCTCCAGGCCATCGCGCGATGGGACGGCGAGCACGACCGCGTTGCGGTACACGCGCGGCCGGTCGGGCGCGGTAGTTTCCTCAATGAACCGCCTGGCCTCGACGCTGGGCTTGCCGGAATCCGACGCGGCACTCGGTCCCAAGATCGCGTAATGGAACTCGCCGTCGTCCTCGATGTCCCTTGGTCTGGCGGGCAGGTTGTGAACTCTCGCTCCGGCAGCAGACGCCCCCGCAGTCAGGTTCTTGAGCTTACCGATCTCGTCAAGCAGTTTCGACTCAACCAGTTCGGGTGGCACGTGCGCGCAGGCATCATGATGCATTTGCCGCAGGTTCGGCTTGGAGCCCAGGCGCCAGGACTTTGGGAGGGACGCAGCATGCTGCGTCCCTCCTCTCTGCCCATCTGTCCCGGTCTCAGCGTCCCGCATCCCCGCCTCGTCGAGGAACCACGACACCTCCGTCCACTGCCGGAGGCCCTTCTCTAACTCGATCTTGTCAGGACGGGTGTGACCCAGTAGGACAAGCAAATCCCGGGTCACTGCCTTCTGGCCAATGGGCTGGGAGTGGAGAAAAGTGGCGAATACCGCTTGCTCGATCTCCCGGAACTTCAGGCCGGCGGTCTCCTGCTGGATCTCGCGCGCCTTGGCCAGCTCTCCTTCAAGGATGGCGGTCCACTCCTGTCTTTTGCCTTCGTACTCCTCCGTTGCCGCCACCGTGGTAAGTTCTCTGGCCGCTTCAGAAAGGCTCTCCTTGCCCGGCTCACCCAGGAAGACGTTCGCTCCGACGAGCGGGCATTGGTCCCACTGCTCGGCGTCGCGCAGCGCCAGCGCAAAGGTGCGTAGGACCCCACGCGTGCGCTGAAACCCCTCCAGGTTTGTCCATTTGGTGTAGAAGACTTCGGTCAGATCCGGATGAAAGGGATAGCTCTGGAGGAACCGGTCTTCTGCCGTCTTCCCTCCTTTACGAGTTTGTTCATCGAAATCGGCGATGCCTTTGAGCGCCGCCACGACATGGGGACGAAACGCCTCGCGGTCCCGGCTAGACTCCGGCGTGAAGAAGCGGCGGCGCAGGACCTCGGCCACGTCCTCCTTCAAGATCGGCTGCACGCTCTGCTCGCGTTCGCGGCGGAAGATGGCGTAAAGCTCCTGGGTGAGTTCCTTGCCGAGGGTATCGCTTTTTCCTGGGTCAGTCGCCAGCAGTGAAGCAACCACGGCACAGCGGTCTACTTTGGTCACAGCCTGTGTCAGGTACTGGAAGAAATTGACCAGCCTGCCGCGC
This sequence comes from Binatia bacterium, assembly GCA_041487975.1. Taxonomy (GTDB): domain Bacteria; phylum Desulfobacterota; class Binatia; order Bin18; family Bin18; genus JACQEL01. Next base: position 5,622 of record JBGPOI010000272.1, read on the forward strand.
CAGGCAGGATCAAGTCCGATCTTTTCGCGGGCGTACATGAGGACTTCATCGATGAGGATCAACGTCGAGAGGCCGTCCTTGGCGGGAAGAGCCAACAGTTCGACCATCAGGTTCTCTGCCGGCGCACTGTCGCGTTCGGCGTCTCCGCCTTCGGCGTGCAACAGCTTCAGTCCTTTCGCGCCGGCGATTTGGAAGGCCAGCACGCTCCACGGGTGCTTGAGCCACCGGGTCTCGCCCTTGGGTCCACGGACCTCCATCCCCTTCTCGACATCGAGCTTGTCGAATGCGAGCACGGTCACGCGGACTCGCGGCAGCGATATGCCGATATGCTCAACGAATTCTTGCACGGCAGGCAGATCGGGCAGGGCTTTGGGATCGCTGACCAAATGGAAGAGCGTGATCAAGGCGTGGGTCTTGCCGCCACCGTAGGTGAGTTCGAGCTGACGGATCGCTTTGTCGCTTTTCCCCGCCAGCCGCACGATGACGTCCTTGGCAAGCTCGCGCAAATTAAAAGTCGGGTAGGTGAGCGCAAAGAACTCGCGCGGCTTCTGGTAGACGGGCCGCGCCTTCCCCATCATCACGTCGTACAAGTCGGCGGCAAAGACCGCCAGCGACAGCTCTCCCGACTTGAGGTCATCCCGGATTTGCAGGACTTTATGCCACGGCGTCCAGGGTAACTTGCTCATAATGCAAAATCCCCACGTTGTTACCACCTCTGTTACTACTATTCATGGGTTATTACCACGTTTCCGCCAGACCGCACCCGCTCCTTCACACCACACTGCCCCTTCTTTTTTGAGCTTGTTTAAGATGGCAGCGATCGGTCAGGGTTCGATGAAACCGGGCGCAAAGGATTTCATCCCTCAAACAATCTCCCTTGCCCCTGTTCAACCGTCACCCCTCTGGCCACCACGTGGTTGCTGACGCTTTCAAGTAATGCGCGCTCCTCGCCGCCAGCCCGCGCCAGCTCGATCAACGCTTGCAAAATCTGGTGAAAGAGCACATTACGGCGCAACCCTTTGGCATCAAGATATTCGTCCACCTTGACCACATCGCCCGCTTTCCATAGGTGCATCAAGCGGTGGATCTGATCAATGAGCGGCACGGGCCGGCCGCCCGGCGCTTCGTAGCCCATGCTCTTACGTTGGCGCTGGTGCCAGTACTTCAGCT
>JBGPOI010000273.1:0-6746 GCA_041487975.1 Binatia bacterium
AGGCCCGAGGGCGCATAGCCATACGGGTGATAGCCCCAATTAGGCAGACCGCCAAAAAAAAGCAGCAGTAAAATGATCAACAATAGCAAGCTCATAGTCAAAGACCTCCGTGAGAGAAAAGAAACCATTGAAGACAGGACAGATTCCTCGGCGTGCGGGCCGCGGCGGCAGGCTGCGCGCCGGTTAGCTCTTCGCCTGCATGTGCAGGTTGTTGATAACGTCGGTGACGCCGTTGACCTGCCTCGCTACCTGCGCCGTCTGTTGCTTTGCGGCGGCGCTCTCCACGAGACTAGCGAATTCACAGTTCACCTCCTGATAGCTGGTTCTGTGATATTTGTTATAGCAAGTGTTTTGCCATCCTACTGAGCTTGGATAAGTCGTGGATTTTCCTGTGCGGTCCTGCGACGGGAGCATGTCGTGCTTTCTCGTTTTCGGCAATGCTGACCGTAGTGATTTCTTATTTGTAAGAACAGAAATGTCAGGACTGTAAACAGAAGAGGGAACCTATAGTGATTATTTCTTTTCGTGTCCCTCCGACGTTCTTTACGCCGCCATCGCGCAACAGGGTGGTATTTTCTGGTCCGGGTGCAAGGCCAAGTGCGACTGCGCTTGCCCGATCAGCAAGAGGTGCCCTTTGCCACCGTAGTCAACGAGGCGTCACAACGTGTGGAAAAAGTCGCGCAGTTCTTGCCGCAACACCGACACCATGTTCACTACCTCAATCGTGAACCGTGAGGTCTTACCCCACGGCGACGCCAGTACCGCGACAGGACTCTCCGCCAGATCCTGCAAGCCATCGCGGAACCCGTCCACGAACCCCTCTTAGTGCGCTGGTCGGGAAACGACCTCGATCAGCTCGTCGGGAGAATAGTCCACTACCTCCTGAAAAGTATTTCGCTCACCAGACATGGCCGTCGCCCGCCGAAGCCCGGCGGCGTAGCCTTTTTCATACACGGTAAGGAATGAGTTCGACATGATCATCTTCCTATGGCATCGCCGCCAAGAACGCCTCAACCTCTTCAGCAAATTGGGTTTTGTCGATTGCCCCATCCAGGCCGAGCTTTGAGAGCGCATCTCGGTACGGTCTCGCATCGTCCATAGTCATCAGCACGACCCGCGACACCCACGACTGTGCCCTCAGCTGGGGCACAATCTCCAACAGGCTCATGTCCGGCAACCTCTCGTCCAGTAACACCACGTCGGGGCGCCGTTCCTTCACTTGTCCCACCGCCTCCTGCCCCGTCTGCGCTTCCCAGACCTCCGCAATAGGGGCGTCACAGCGAAGCATCTGCGTCACGGCGTACAGAAACGCTGGGCTCAGCGAGACCACCAGTATACGAGTCAACTGCATAGGTATCCGTTCCCCCCTTCGACGTACTTCAGAGTTGTACAACGAGCGGGACCTCAACGCACGGCGGAAATCGCTGAATCTCGCAGAAGGAAATCATCAAAACTGAGCGAAGGAGATCTTGCGAATGGCCGAAGGAAATCCTTCGCGGGAGAGGGGTAGCGTCATCCCCCCGACACAGGCAGGTTTCGTCAGAAAAGCGTCGTGCTCCGTCATTCCGGCGGAAGTTTGTGGAGGGCGCGTTTCACGCGCTATCCATCGGCCTGCACGGCGCGCCCTACTTTGAACTCACCCCTCCAGAGGCACGATGCCCAGACGGATGGCGTAGCGCACTAACCCCGCCACGTCGTGGATGTTGAGGCGGTCCATCAACCGTATGCGGCGGGATTCTACGGCTTTCGGAGAGACGTGGAGCCGGGCAGCGATGTCTTTGATGGACAGGCCGTCCGCGATGAGCTGCAACAACTCGCGTTCGTGGGGGCGGAGAAACGCCGGCGCGGCGGGGCGTGGGGTGTGCGCCTCTCCTTGATTGTGCGCGCGGCGATAGGCGGCGGTCACATGTCTGGCGACCACCGAACTCAGATAGGTTTCCCCCCGCGCCACCGTCCGGAGCGCTTGCTCCACTTCGGCGCGGGGAGCAGACTTCGGCACATAGCCAGCCGCGCCCGCCTGCACGGCGGGCAGCACATAGGTTTCGGTCGTGTGCATCGAGAGTATCAGGACGCGGATGTGCGGATAGTCTTTCGTGATATAGCCGGTCGTGGCGAGCCCATCTAACTCCTCCATCGATACGTCCAACAGCACCACATCCACCTCGGGGGAGCGGGTGTTGAGAAACTGGAGCGCCTCCCGGCCAGTACTGGCTTCGCCAACGACCTGGACATTGGACATCTGGTCCAGGATCGTGCAAATCCCCGTCCGTACGACAGGGTGATCATCGACGACCAACACACGAATCGGTGGCATGTTAGCCCTCCGTGGGGAAAGTGGCGCCGCATCCGGTTGGTGAGGAGGTGAGCGCTACCCACGCATGAATCTCAGTCCCCTGCCCCGGGGCCGAGCGGATGTCGAGCCGCCCACCAATCAGCTGCAGGCGTTCTGCCATCCCTCCCAGGCCTACCCCTACGCTTTTGGCTACTCGCTGATGAATAGCCCGGACATCGAATCCCACCCCCTGGTCTCGGATGGTGAGATGGAGGATGCCGTCCTCGCAGTGGAGGTCAACCCAGACCTCTTGCACTTGGGCATGCCTCACTACATTCGTAATGGCTTCTTGCACGACGCGGAAGCAGGCCGTCTCAACCGCGGAACTCGGCCGGGGCAGCGCGGGATCGCGCGTGTAGTGGGCTTGCAGGCCGAGCTTCGGAACCTGGCGTTGGCAATACCACTCCAACGCTGGCGCCAATCCCAGCTCGTCGAGCACGATGGGGCGCAATTCCAGCGACAAGGTGCGGACCTGCTCCACCAGATCATCCACCAAGGCCATGCTCGTACTCAGATTGCTGGATATGCTGGGTTGCTGATCGGCAAGCAGGTCTAAATTCATTTGCAACGCAGTCAAGGTCTGCATGACTTCGTCATGGAGTTCACGCGCCAGATGGCGTCGCTCGGTCTCTTGCACTTCCAGCAGTTGTTGCGCAGCTTCGGCTTTTTTGCGCGCGGTGATGTCGAGCACCACCATGCGGCATTGCGTCATGAGGCCCAGTGCCCCACGCTCCGCAACGCTTTCCAGCCGGAGCCAGAGCTGAGAGCCGTTTGCTTGGGGTATGACGACATCGCACGAGCAAAGGCCACTCTCCGCCGCCACTCGGCGGAGATGGAGATAAAGCGTGTCGCGCGCCTCCGTGGCCAGAAACCGTGTCAGTACGGCGCCAATCAGGAGCTTGCGTTCCGTTGCAAGCAACGTGGCGGCCGTCAGGTTTGCTTCCAGGATGACGCCGTCGGGCGTCAGGGTCAGATACCCAACCGGGGCGTAATCATACAAGTATTGATACCGGTGGAGCTCGATCTGCGTGACTTGCAGTTCGTACACCAAGCGCCGGACCTGGGTGGCGGGCATGTGCTCCATGTCACGGTTCGTGATCCGCAGCCGTTCTTCCGCTTGCTGGCGGAGGAGCCCGGCGCGCGAGGCTGCCGTCGACTCATCGTTTCCTACGTTCTTCATCGTCAGCTCCTTTCCTCCAGCGCTAACAGAATCAGCCCGGGGAGCTCGCCCTGCCGCTCAATTCTGTGTGCGTGCAGCAGCAGCTCCTTCCGCCCACCGTCGGGCGGCGTCAACGCAATGGCAATATCCTCCCCGGTCGTATTTTGCGCGACCAGCTCTTCGAGCCACTGGCGCAACCGTGGCGCGATCCCTTGCCCGCCACTCAGCGCAAACAGGGATTGTCCCACGACATCCTGCGGTTGTAACTGCAACGTCTGGACGAAGGTGCGAGTGGCCGACACCACCCGGAAGTCGGTATTCAGCACCACCAGTGCTTCGCGCAGGCTGTCCACAAGATTCTCAATGTACTGCCGGACATCCGTACTGCGTGTCTGCTCGAACTGCTTCTGTTTGGTGATAACGATGAAGGTCAAGACGAGGCCGTCAATCACGTTATCGCCCGTGCGATACGGAAGCATGCGCATCGCGTACCACGCGCCATCTTGGGTGGCAACCTCCACTTCCTTGGAGACCAGCGTGCGCAGCACCTCCCGCGCGTCGGCCTCCAGTCGGTCGTACCGCAAGGTGGACACAACATCGCCGATCGGTCGCCCTACATCGGTAGGAATCACCTTGAACCCCTGCTTGGTCTGCGGCGTGAAACGTCTAATGCACAACTCGTTATCGAGGAACAACGTGGCAATATCGGTGCTATTGAGGAGATTCAGCATGTCATCGTTCACCCGCGAGAGTTGTTCCACTTTGCTCTGCAGTTCGCTATTCACCGTGTGCAGCTCTTCGTTGAGCGATTGCATTTCCTCCTTGGCCGTTTCCAATTCTTCGTTGGCGCTCTGCAATTCTTCGTTGGTCGATTGCAATTTTTCATTGGTCGAGTTGAGTTCTTCGTTGGTGGTGTTGGCCTCTTCGATGCTGCTTTGGAGCGTAGTGCGCAGGGTCTGCGTCTCGCGTTCCAGCTCTGCGACCCGCCCCACGTCCGCGGCGTCCAGTTGCCCAGGTTTGGTCCGGCGGCGACGAGGAGACGGCGCCGCTGCTTCTACGAAGCTGACCAGCATCAAGCCCTGTAGCGCTTCGGGGTCGGCGATCTTGCGCACCATGACGTCCCACGGTAGCGACGCCGCTGTTGGTCCGCACCTGCACCCCTTTGTGGACCACAGGGTGGTCTTGGGCGGCGGCTTCGCGGATGGCAGCCAGCAAATCCATCCGCAACCCTTCCCGCGCCATGGTGAAGATATTGTGGGTCGGGGGGCCAGGCGCGGGTTGGAGAAAGTCGCCGGTAAGCCCATGAATGTACACAATATCTCCACGGTCATTCACAATCACGCTGGGCGGCGCAAACTGCTGCACTAACGCCTTGTCTACCAGGTTGACCATTGTGGCCTCTGACGCTTTGGTGAAACCGCCAATAGCAACCAGTCCACCTTCGGCTTTCCCGACCCGCGCCGGGAACTCCAGCATCAGCGGCGCGGTCGCGCTGGATTCCTTGCGTTTGAACACCTTCCAGCGGTGGTCCAGCGTCGCGAAGAGCTCAGTGAACCCACCAATCGTTTCCGACAAACCCAGAAACAGGACGCCGCCGGGATTCAAAGCGTAATGAAACATGGGCACGAGCTGGCATTGCATGTCGGGATCCAGATAGATGAGGAGGTTACGACATGAGAGGATCTCTAATTTTGTAAAGGGCGGATCGGTGAGGATATTCTGCTCGGCAAACACGACCAGTTCGCGAATCTCTTTTTTGATGCGATAACTGTCCTCCTCTTTGACAAAAAACCGCTCCAGCCGCTCGGGACTGACGTCCACGGCGATCCCGCCCGGAAAGAGTCCACTCCGTGCTTTCTCGATCGCCTGGGGATTGAGGTCCGTCGCGAAAATCTGCACCGGGCATGATTTCTGCACTCGTTCGAGTCCCTCGCGCAGCAGAATTGCTAGTGAGTAGGCTTCTTCTCCAGTCGAACAGCCCGGCACCCACACGCGAATAGGTTGATCACCTGGGTGGGCAGCTAATAGGTCAGGCAACGCCGAGTGCGCCAGAAACACAAAGGCCTCGACGGCGTCCCGATCACGCTGGGGCGTCAGCAGGAAATCAATCATGTGGCCCTCTTTGTCGACCGCGCGATAGAGGTAGGCCCAGTTCCCTTTGATTTTCACATACGGTCTCATCAAGGCGCCAGATCCGTCTCACCGGGCGCTGCCGACGGCGGAACTGCTTTTCAAACTCTGGGGCATACTTGCTGACCCAGCGATTGAGCGTGGAATGATCCACGGCGACACCCCGCTCGCCCATCATCTCCTCGAGTTGCCGATACGACATCGGATACGCTACGTACCACCGCACACCCCACAGAATAATTTCCCGCTCGAATTGACTGCCTTTGAAGTCGGTCACGCCGCCACCTCCACCTCACGCTCAGCGGAGAAGCATAGCCGAATCCCCATCAAGTGAAAAGTTGCGACAAAACCAGGCTCATTGATCAGGCTGCGCAGACGGTCACATTCACGCGCGTAGTTCTTGAAATGATAGATCGCGTCAGAAAGCTCCGGGCTGTCTAGGAACAGGCGGGTTCGTGGCACACGTTTGCACCCTCATCCTGAAGCCGACCGCCAGCTTTGACCTGCTACTCACCGACACATCCCATCGCTCTGAAGCCGCGTCCCAGCCGGGCACGTAGTGGTAGTCGTCGTCGTGGTCTGCTGCCGAGGGTAAGATTCGAAGGGGTAACAGCCCGCCAGCAACGTCGCCACGAGAATCAACACGCTAAGATTTGTGATCATGGTGACCCAGCCATTGCGTGGGGTTAATGCGCTCATAATAAACCTCCTTGGAATGATTTCGGTTTATAGGATTAGCAAATGACTTGCCGATTCCGTGCCGTGCGTAAATTGCGAACTTCTTTAGACTCGACTTTGGCCATACTGAGTGACATTTTTTGTCACTGCCCCTCCAAAGAGCGGCCAGATGCTGGCGTTCTGGAAATTACGTGAACTCTGGTGTTCGAGCAGACAGCGCAAAATTCTTCTGGCGATCTAAAAATGGCCTATTTTCAGAGACTTTGGCCCAACCGAAAACGGCCAAAGTCGAGTTAGAGAATAACGAGAAAAAAGCTACTATGGAGATTCTCATTTCTGCTACTGCGCTCCATGATTGATCTCTCCACAAGATGTTGATCGCACGAGCGGCCAGGTAGACTGGCTGGGCGGCCAGAGGCTGGAATGGATGGGATGGTCTAGACACCC
>JBGPOI010000274.1:0-6741 GCA_041487975.1 Binatia bacterium
CGAGGGCCGCACTGTGGACGATATCCACACTCGCCTGGGGTTCTCCGAGGCAGCAGTGGTGCAAGTGGGGAAGAGAAAGTTCGTGCGAGTGACGAGATAGCGTAGGAGAAGGCTGGCTCGATGTAGGGGCGCGCGGCTGTGTGCCCTTTTTCGTTCAGTGACCGGTGAGGGATTCCATGGAAAAGCCAGTGTGGCTGTATAGTTTTCTCGCTGCCGTTTTGTCACTCACCAGCGTGGGGCTGGGGCGAGCCGAGGTGAAGCCTGGAGACACCCTCACGAAAGACAACCTCGCCCAAGCTGAAGAACTGTTAACTCCATCGACGCGCTGGATGGTCGAGCGCGGCATGCCCATGCCGATCATCGAAACTAGGAAGGTCGAATGGCCACGGGCCTATCGCGAGGCCACGGAAAAATATGCTGCCCAAGTAAAAATCGCCGACGACGGGCGGGACATTGCTAATTACGTGGCCGGCTGTCCCTTTCCGGCTATCGACATCAACGATCCCCTGGCCGGGTACAAGATCATGTGGAACCACGAGCAGGGGCCCGCCGTGATCGATAATGCCGGCACCACTTTCACCGCCGAGGTGGTGAGCAGCCAAGGAAAAAGCGATCGCACGTATGAGATGTCCTGGCGACGGTTGATGTGGACCGGCCGTCTGTATGCCGAACCAAAGCCGGTCATTGCTCACAATCCTCCCACCCGTCATACCAACCTGTTTGGCCCGCTCTTCTTGCCCAACGACCTCAAAGGGCTCGCGTTGTTGTTCTTCCATTACCTGTCGCGGGAGACACCTGAGGACACTTATGTGTATACTCCGGAAATGCGGCGGGTGCGGCGCATCACCTTTGCCAACCGCAGCGATGCTCTGGGTGGATCGGATTTCGACGTGGACTCGATGTACGGGTTCAACGGCAGCATTGCCCACTGGACATTTCGCATCTTAGCCGAGAAAGAGATTCTGGCGGTGGTGCACAGCGGCAAATACGGGGATCCAGCGCAGTGGTGCGCGCCGCGGGATGGCAAGCATGGCATCCTGTCCGCTCTACCTTGCGTGTCGTGGGAGAAACGCCGGGTATGGATCGTCGAGGGAACGCCTACTGCCTACCCCAGAGAATACGCCTACTCCAAGCGAGTCATGTACATGGACCAGGATTTCTTTGCGCCGGTCATCCACGAAATATACGACCAGCGCGGCGAGCTATGGAAGGCGATGCTGCCGTGCATCTTTTACACGAAGAAGCCCTACGAGAGGTATCCGGCCAAGCCCTTACCAGGTGGTAAGTATAACTATGAGGACGAGCAGCAGTTCGTACCAAACTGGCTGTTAGTCGATCTCCGGCAAGGGCAGGCTACCATCGGTGAGGCTCCATCGAGCGCGCAGAAGCCGTCAGATTGGCAGAACGAGTGGTACTTTAACGAGGAAGTATCCAACAACACGCCGGAGGTATATTCGACCAACGGGCTGATGCAGAGCGGGCGGTGAGTCGCTAGGAACGTCGTGCCTATGACTCGACCTCCACTACCCATCCGTGCGGATCGGATTTGAGGCCGCGCTGGATCGCCGAGATTTCGTCGAACAGTCGTTGGGCGAGAGGACCGACCTGACCGTTGTTAATCGTCACACTCTGACCCTGGTATGACAGTTCACTGACCGGCGAGATTACTGCCGCGGTGCCCATGCCGAAGGTTTCTCGTAGCCGGCCATTGCGGGCGACGGTGAAGACTTCGGAGATAGTAATCGGCCGTTCGGCCACACCGACTCCCCAGTCTCTGGCCAGTTGCAGAACGGTGTCGCGAGTAATCCCTTCCAGGATCGTGCCGGTGAGCGGGGGAGTCACCAACTCATCGTCAATGACAAAAGCGATGTTCATCGAGCCGACTTCTTCGATATACTTGCGCTCCACACCATCGAGCCACAGCACCTGGGAGAATCCCCGCCGGTGCGCCTCTTCCCCAGCCGCCAAGCTCGCCGCATAGTTCCCTCCTGTCTTAGCCGCTCCCATGCCGCCCTTCACCGCCCGGACATAATGGTCCTCGACTAGAATCTTCACCGGGCTGAACGCTTCGGCGTAATACGCGCCTACCGGGGAGAGAATGATAAAAAAGCAATAGGTCTGCGAAGGTCGCACCCCTAAGAACGCCTCGGTGGCGATCATGGCAGGGCGGATATAGAGCGAAGTGCCGGGCACGCGTGGCACCCAGCCGCGTTCGAGCGACACCAGGGTTTTGATCGCTGTCAAAAACAGTTCTTCATCCACTGGCGGCATACACAAGCGGGCAGCCGAGCGGTTGAGCCGGGCGGCGTTCATATCGGGCCGAAAGAGCAAGCTGGTGTCACGGGGCGAGCGGTACGCTTTGAGCCCTTCAAAGAGTTCTTGGCTGTAGTGAAAGACTGCCGCCGAAGGGTCGAGAGTCAGCGGACCGTAGGGCACGATGCGCGGGTTGTGCCAGCCTTGGTCGGCGACCGCGTCCATGAGAAACATGTGGTCGGTGAAAATGCGGCCAAACCCCAATTCTTCATCACGCGGCTTGGGCTTGGGATGGTCAGTACACGTAAGCGAGATCGTCATAGTCATGGTCGCACAAGCTCCTCGCTGGACATATTGTTTTGGGACGGAATTGGCAAAATGTATCAGACTCATGCGCGAGAGACACTCCCCTTTTGGCGCGATACCGAAAGTTTGCTTGCTAGCGAGACGGTCATCGGCTTATATTTAGGCTTCGGCAAGCCTCGGAGAAGGAGGATACCCATGAAAATACTGTCCGTGCTCACGCTTTTGACCTTGCTGCCGTGCGGAACTCTCGCCCAGGAAATCTATAAATGGGAGGATGAGAAGGGAGTAATCCACTACGGCGATAAACCCGCTCAGCCGGCGGCTAAACCGTTAGAGAAAGACGCTGTGCCATATTCTAATACTGGCGACCTGCCGCCCGAGTCACCGGCCGAGAAAAAGACCCGCCTGCGCAGCGAACGCGAGGAAGAGCGCGCCAGCGATGAGGGACGCCAGCCGCGGCCTTCGCCAAGTCTAGGCCAACCCAAGGCCTGGCTTGACCGCAATGGTCGCCTCCGGCTCTCGGGCGCGGTCCGCAACAGTGGCAAGGGAATGTGTGAGTCTCCGGCAATTGAGGTTACCGTGTTCGACGAAAATGGCAGTGTCGATGGGAATTTCGCGACCGCTGCTTCCTCGAGCGAGATTGGTCGAGGAGAGGAAGCCCGAGTTGAGGGGGAATATCTGACGCCGGTCGGTGATTCGCTTTCCTGGGAGGCGCTCCCGCGTTGTGACTCCGCGGCTGGCCTCGTCTACGGCGCGCGCAAACGCGGCACCGTCAGCCTCAAGCGGCACAGGACCTTGCGGCTCAAGAAGTTCAAGACACAGTGACGAGCTGAGGCAAGGGGCTTAAACCCCTTATCCAGGACCTAAATCAGACCACAAGAGATTCGTACATGTGCTTGCCTGAACTCAGTAGCGTGCGCCATGCGCACGAAAAGAAACCGGCGGCGCTACAGACGTGCGCGCAGCGTACGCTACCCCGATTGTGTCCCAAGGTTACGTGGTTCGATTTAGACGGATCCGCGGCACCCGCCAGCGTTCAAAAAATCCCGCCTGGGGATTCTTGGCGGACTTCAGGTCATTGACATGAACGTCGATCTCATCGTAGAGCCGGGCGACATCGACACTGTGGTGCACGGGACGATAGTTCTCGATGCGCATCAGCCCCTGGGTGAGCAGGTTGATCGCCCCCTGCGGCGCGCGGCGGTTGAAACGTAAATGCAGGCCGGTGGCGAAGCGGATCAGTCCCTCGAAGAAGGCTTTATCTTCTTCCGCCGCTTCGCGCCAGATCTCTTCGAGGATCTCGTGGCATGCGAAGTATTCGCGCCGATTGAACAGAGCGATGGCGTCTGTAAACTTGGGGTGCATAGGCCATCCATTTTCGCGTAAAGTGCCATCACTATATGACGTTGAGACCGGGGGCTTAAGCCCCTGGTCTTCCTGATTCACAGAAAGGAGCGGCAAAATGCCCCTGCGTACGGTTGAGCAGTACCAAGAGAGTCTAAAAGATCAGCGATTGATTTACTTCCGCGGCCAGCGCATTGCTGACGTCACTCAGCACCCGTTGTTACAAATCGCCATCGAACACGAAGCGACCGACTACCGCTTGATGCAAGATCCCAGCTTTCGCGATCTGGCGGTAGTGCGTCACCTGCAGAGCGGGGCGGAGATGAGCCGCTATTTTCTCCCTCCCCGTTCACCCGAAGAACTGCTCAGGCGCAGCGAACTGATCGAAACCGCCTGCCGCGAAGGCGGCACGCTCGTGGTCTTGGCCAAGGTGGTGGGCAGCGACGCGCTCTTCGGTCTGCTGCGCACGACGAAAAAGATCGATGCGGCCTTGGGTACACGCTATCACGCACGGGTCGCTGACTTCTACGACTACTGTTGGCAACAGGACCTCAGCTTCGCGCTGGCGCAAACCGACGTGAAAGGCGACCGGTCTTTGCGCCCTGCCGAACAAGAGGATCCAGATCTCTACCTGCGTATCGTCGAGGAGCGGCCCGATGGCATCGTCGTGCGTGGCGCCAAGGTGCATACCTCGAACACCACCCATACTAATGAGATGATCGTGCTGCCGACTCGAGCGATGGGCGAAGACGATAAGGCCTACGCAGTGGCGTTTGCCATTCCGCTAGCGACCAAAGGACTCAAGCTGATCATGAGTGGCTACGGCTCGTACACGCAGCGCAACGCCTTCGACCACCCGGTCAGTTCGACAGTGAAGATGACCGAGACGCTGACGGTCTTTGAGGATGTGTTCGTGCCCAACGAGCGCATCTTTCTCAAAGGCGAATGGCAGTTTGCCGGCGCATTGGCGCTCTCGTTTGTCGAGTACCATCGCCTCACTGCTATCTCCTACAAATTGCCATTCCTTGATCTGTTGGCTGGCGCTGGGCGACTGGTTGCCGAATACAACGGCATCGAGAAGGCGGCGCACGTACGCGAGAAACTCTTCTGGCTGGCGAGTTACGCCGAGACCACGCGCGCGCTTACGCATCAAGCGTGCATAAAGGCCGTGCCCTCAGACTTGGGCATGGTGATTCCCAATCCGACTATTGTGAACATTGCCAAGCACCACTTCGCGGCTAACTTTCATCAGGCGCTGTCGCACGTACAGGATCTAGCCGGCGGCATCTTGGTGACCGGCCCAGCGGTCGAAGACGTACAGAGTGAAGAAACCGGCCCGCTGATTGAGAAGTATCTCAAGGGCAAGAAAGGCACGTCAGGCAAAGAACGCTTGCAGGTCCTTAACCTGATCCAGGACATTACCGCTTCAGACTTCGGCGGCTATCAAGCCGTGCTGGCGCTGCATGCCGAAGGGTCGATGGAAGCAGAAAAATTGCAGCTCTACCGGGAGTACGACTGGCAGAAGGCGCTGGCGTTTGCCCGTAAGATGGCGAGGATGGAGAACCGGGGTTAAAAAGATGGCTCCCCCAGACGATTGGTAGGGGAGAGAGAAATCGGGCTAATGGCCATGGCGATGATGGAGGTCCGGATAGTGAGGGTGGACATGGCGCATCTCCGGATGTGAGTGTGGATGACTGTGAGGTTCCTCACCGTGCCCGTGCTGGTGGTGTTCGTCATGGACGTGCCGGTGGTCGTGCTCCAGCGGCTGGTGTCGGTGCTTGTGCTCGTGCCGTTCAGTGAGGTGCAACCACGCCCCAACTCCCATCAGCGCCGCAGCGACGAGAAAATAGACCGTGAGGCGATCGCCCAAAACCAGGATGGAGATGAGTGCTCCAGTGAAAGGAGCTAAAGAGAAATAGGCGCCTGTCCTGGCCGTGCCTAGGTGCCGCAATGCCAAGACGAAGAGAACGAGGCTCACCCCATAACCGAGGAAACCCATCACGGCGGCCGTCAGCACGGTGAGAACACCCGGGAGGGGTGCGCCGGCTGTGAGTGCGATGAGCAGATTCACCGCGCCAGCGATGAAACCCTTCACCCCGGCAATCTGAACGGGGTCTCCCGCCGAAACCTTGCGTGTCAGGTTGTTATCGATTCCCCACGCCAGGCACGCGCCGACAATGGCCACCGCACCCCACGGCACTCCCCACTCTGGTCGGCCTGCCCAAGAAAGAAGAAGGCCCCCAGCCGTTATTGCGCCCATCCCCACTGCAATACGGCGGTCGCAGTGCTCCTTGAACACGAACCACGCGATGACCGCAGTGAAGACCCCTTCCAGATTGAGAAGTAGCGAGGCTGAGGATGCCGGGGTGAGGGCGAGGCCCACCATGAGCAGGACAGGACCAACGATACCACCCGCAAGGATCGCACCTGCGAGCCAGGGGAGGTCTGAAAGCTGTAGACTGGCCTCTTGGGAGTCTCCGCGCTGAAACCGAAAGCGCAGCCACCGCCAGATGGCGAGCCCGCTCCCTGAACCGAGATAGAGCAATCCTGCCAATAATATGGGATCAACCTTGCCAAGGAGCACCTTCGCAACCGGGGTGCTGGCGCCAAACAGGAGAGCTGCGGTAAGGGCAAAGGATACGCCTGGCAGGAAAGTGGTACCCGGAGGTGTCACGTCAACACCATTCTTCGCTGGCTTCCCCCTCACGTTGGCGCGATTGGGAGCAAGGTTTTGCAAGATATTGAAAAGTTAACATAACTGGCCCCCTCCGTCACTGGTAATCCCCACTTCTTGACACGTTGCGGCTTGTTCTCCCCTCAACCCACTCGTAAAGCACC
>JBGPOI010000275.1:0-6739 GCA_041487975.1 Binatia bacterium
CGAGGCCATACCGTCCGCGCCACTGTCGTTGTTCGGGCTGATGGTCTGCATTTCGCAAGCGGAGGGACACCGGTCTGGATTGCCGACGAACGCGTACTTAATGTCGGTACCCGAGATGCTCGCGCTCGTGTGCCAACCGCAGTAATAAGAACAGAAACCGGAGGTCTCAGAGACATCTGAGGAGGTCAGCACGAAGTAGATGCCGTTAGCGTCTTTCGGCAGCTTGCCACTGCTGATGGCGTTGGACACAACCATCCCCACCCTCGCATCGCTGAGCCGGGTACCTTGGGAGTATTTGTCAGTCGTGGCGCCTGCCAACGCGACGTTGCCGGTGACATTGGCGTTAGCGTCGACATAGGTGGTATTGATCCGCTCGTAGCCCGATCCACTAATGCCCCCCGTTGTCCCGAAGAGGGCGTTCAGCAGATTAACGGTGGTCTGACTATCGGACAGCTTGGGACCACTCGTCCAGTTGCCGTACCAGATGTAGTAGACGTGGGCGGCGCCGGGCATGATCGGCCCGCCGTGCCAACTGATGCCGTTTCCGATGACGACGGTGTGAGACACATAGGCATGTTCCTCCGACCAGCCCTTGCCAGTAGGCACCATGTGGCTGGTATAGGCAGTTTGCGCGCTTGCGTGCGAGACCCACAGCAAGACGAGCAGGAGCGTGAAGAACGTCCGATTTGCGGCAACGTTAAAGCTGCTGTGACAGGCGGATTTCATCGCTGTGACCCCTCTCGTATGAATGCGTTTGTGTAAGAATATCCCTGACAGAGCCATTGATCTGACTGTCGTAAGCAAAACAAGTAGCGATTCACTCCGGTGCTCCCAGGGAAGCCGCGCTCTCTCTTCTTCGTAAATAATCGGCAGAAGTGAGAAAAACTTTGCCGCTCAGCATTTTCGCAGGGTTCGACTCCCTTCGGCTCCATTTTTACTGACTTTTCCCCCGTGCGGCAATTGGCCAGATCGCTTCGACCCGTCCGTGACGTAGCCCATAATAAAAATCGTGAATGTTCAGCGTCGTATCCCCGTGGGAGGGAATGATCTCTAGCTTGTCCCCGGGCTTGAGCGCAACCGATGGGTCTTGCAGCTTCACTGTCCCGTGTTCTTCAGATAGGCTGAGGAGCTCGAGATCTGCGCGCTCCTTGAAACGGGGCAGACCAAACTCGTGGGTCAAGGTCTTCATGCCGGCATCGCTAATGACCCGGTCCGGCCGGGGCCGACTGATTACCGTCGTCAATAGCGTCAGTGCGCAATCGAAGTCCACGCCTTCGATCGTTTTGTAACGGCCATCCATGAACACATACGAGCCCGCCTGGATCTCGCTGATGCGGGGCAGCCGACCGGTGATCACGGCGGTGCCGGTTCCTCCTGCACTGACGATGTCCACCGGCAGTCCGCGCGACTCAAGAAAACTCACGGTGTCAATGAGTGCCTGCATATCGGTGTGAACTCGCTGGACACGCTCCTCCAAGGTCGGAACGAAGACCAGATGACCTTCGTAGCCCATCAAGCCGGCGAATCCCAGACCCGCAGCCCGTTCCACCTGCTGAGCTAAGGCCAGCGTCGGCTCGCCAGGCGCTACCCCGCAGCGATGCATCCCCACATCTACTTCCACCAGCACCCGCAACGAGACTCCCGCAGCCTGCGCGGCTCGCGAGAGTTCCTGCACATTCTGTGCGTCATCCACCGCGACGATCAGGTCCGCGTGTCGGGCCAGACTCACCAGCCTGGCGATCTTACGTGCGCCCACGATCTGGTTGGCGATCAGCACATCGCGAACGCCACCCTCGACCATGACCTCCGCTTCCCCCAGTTTGGCGCAGGTGATGCCAATCGCGCCGGCGGCAAGCTGTTTGTGAGCAATGATCGGGGTTTTATGAGTCTTGGCATGGGGGCGCAGCTTCGCCGTCAGGCCGCGAAAGGCGGAGGCCATGTGGACGATGTTCCGCTCCATAATGTCGAGGTCCAAGAGCAAGGCCGGGGTATCGATTTCGTCAACACCGGAGCCGATGAGCGCAGCCACGGTAGTCATCACAGAGCACCTCCCTGCAGGTCAAGCAAAACAGCAAGAAAAGGTCGAACCGCCATACCGACTGAGGCGTCCCTCTGGCCGAGGGTTTTTCATTGTCGTCGTTTGGTCCTGAGTGTACAATGCCGCCAGCAGATAAAGAGAGGAGCGAATCATTATGGCGGAGTATATCGACGTCGCCCAAGCAAGAAATATGTCTGGCCTCCGGCTCGTGCTCTCACCCGGCGTGCCCGGTCCGTGGAGCGAGGCGGCCAAGGGCATCTTCTACGTAAAGAAGTTTCCCTACGTGAAGGTGCGGCAAGAAGTTGGCGGTCCCAATCTCGCGCTCCAAGAATGGAGCGCACAGACCACGGCACCTGTCGCCGCGTGGAATGATGAGCCGCCACGGAGCACTTGGATACAACAGCTCTTTCTGGCTGAACGACTGGCACCCGAGCCACCCCTCATTCCCGCAAACATCGAGGACCGGATCCTGATGTTTGGCTATTGCAATGAAATCTGCGGAGAGACAGGTTTCGGCTGGTCGAAGCGCTTGATGTTTATTCACACCGCCCTCTCCAATCCCAACGCGAGCGAGGCAGCTCGTACCTCGTTCCTGCACTTCGGCAAGAAGTACGGCTACACACCAGAAGTGGGTAAGGCCGCGCCTGCCCGAGTTGCGCAGATCCTGCGGCTGTTAGGAACCAGACTGGAGCAACAACGCACCAAAGGCAGCAAGTTCTTTATCGGCGAGCAGCTCTCGGCCCTGGATATTTACTGGGCCACGTTTGCGGCGCTGGTCCAGCCGCTACCGCAGGAGTTGTGCCCGATGGCGCCGGCGTTCCGGACCATGTACACCAATACCGACCCAGTCGTGCAGGCGGCCGTCACGCCGCTGTTGCTTGAGCATCGCGACTTTGTGTATCACGAGTATCTTGAACTACCGATCGATTTATAGCAAGAAAGTCAGCGGTTCATTTTCACCAGGAGGGAACGGCTATGGCACAGGACCTCGCAGCCCGCATCAAAGCATTAGAAGCCACAGTACAGGAATTGAGCGATCAGGAGGCGATCCGCGCTCTGCGCTATCGCTATCACGAATGCATCAACGAAGGAAAATACGCCGACATCCCTGCCCTCTTCAGCGAGGATGGGAAGTTAGATTTCGGCTATCTAGGCCAGGCGAACGGACGAGCCGAACTCGTCACTTTCTTTACCCAGGGCGTTTCTCGAGTGCTCTCCTTTGTCAAGCAGTTCATTCACAACCATACGATTGAAGTGCAAGGAGATCGTGGCACTGGCCTCAGCTATCTCGAAGCCAAATCCGTCTCCAAGGGTGAGAGTTATCTGGTCGCGGCCCGCTATGACGACGAATACGTCAAACAGAACGGCCAGTGGAAGTTTAAGAGCATGCGCCTTACTCCCTACTTCACGGTGCCGTTGCGCGAGGGCTGGGCCCAGGAAGACCGCCTCAAAATGGGCAGGTAGGAGAAGTACGACAAGCCTTACAACAGTTTGCGCTTGTCCTCAGATTGAGATTGACCAGAGACGAAGAGTAATCCTGTGCCGGCTCCATTGGAGCCGGCTTCAGTGCGGTAGTCTCATTATTTCCCGTCTAGCGAAAACGCCAGCAAGACGTTGCCCGGCATGCCGCCCCAGAAGCTGTAGCCGGAGTTGACGTACAACATGCCACCAGCGACCGTCGGCCCCGGGCCGTCAAATGAGCCTCCGTTAGCCTTCACCCCATTCACAGTCTGATACTCTTGCGCGGCGTCGTAGTCCCACACTACTCGTCCATCCTGGGTCGAGTAGGCGCGCAAGTGGCCATCCACTGAACCAGAGAACACCACGCCGGGGATCACAGTAATCGCCGCGGACTGAGCTGGACTACAATTCTTGCGCTCACCACATCCGGGCGGCGGAGTCACCCACGCCTTCTCGCCGGTCCCGAGGCGAAACGCAAACAGACCACCGCCCACTTTTCCGTCCAATTCCGTCGTCGTCCCGATCTCCGGGCTCGTCTTAAACTTCACGCCAATGTCTGACAGCGCTACATAGATCGTGTCTTCGTCCGCCGCCGGCCCCCACTGAATACCACCGAGAAGACCGCCCTGCCCGACGCGCTACTGCCAGAGCACGGCGCCCTTCTGGTCTGGATCGACGGCATGCAGCACGCCGGCTTTTTGCCCAGCCAAGAGGACCTGCTTGCCATCTGGCAAGGTCCGCAGAATCGCCGATGACCCGAAGTCCAAGTCAGGGCCGTTTGACCCTGGACAATTCGTCGTGTCGGCCGTGCCACAACCAACGTTAAAGGCGTCCTTCGCGGTGAACTGTTGCGACCACAGGAATTTGCCTGATTTCAGGTCGAACGCCACGATCGCATCGCTCGTCTGCGAGGGGGGATCAGAATAATTGTCACCGGTTGTCACATAGAGCACGCCGCGCTTGGGATCGATGGTGGGAGCTGCCCAGACTGCCGCACCGGAAGGCCCCCAGAGCTGGGTGCCAATTTTATTCTTCTGCGTCGGGATCGGCTTCTGCGGAATGGTGTAGGCCTTCCAGATCTGTTTCCCTGTCTTTGCCTCCAGGGCCACGACATTGCCACGAAACGTGCAACACTCATACGTTGGCGTCCCACCCGCGCCTTCTTCAAAGGACGAAATCGGCACATACAAGCGGTTGCCATACAGTACGGGCGCACCGGTGAGGCGAGCCATGGGATGCGTTTCGACCTGGGTAGTCCACAACTTTTCACCGCTTCGAGCATCGACGGCATGCACGTTGGCGCCGACATCGCCGAAGTATGCGGCATAGCGCGGCGGCTTCGTGCCAGGGAGGGGACCGACGCTGACCGCAGTGCGGACGCCTGCGGGAGTTTTAATCGACCAGTACAGGCATCCTGTGACCGCATCGAGCGAGTACACCCGTCCGCGCATGCTGGCGATAAACACGCGCCCGCCGACCACGGTGGGCTGAGATGCTTGTGAGTCAGGCGGTAAACCGAAAACCCATTTGACCTTCAGATTGGGCACTTGCTCGGCGGTGAACCCAGCCTGCTCGGCAGACTGGAAGCGCGTATTGGTGACATCAGTGCTCCAACCGTTCCACTGTGGGCCATGCGCGGGAGCGGCGAAATCCCCGGGCGCCTGCGCGCAATACCCGCTCTGCGTTTCGCTGGCGGATTCGTTGCCAAACTCCTTCCCGGTGACGAACGTGGCGATCGCTCGCCTTTCCGTGAGCGGGCGAAAAAGGCCAACGAATTTCATTGGCCCCATTTCTAGGGCATTGAGTACCGCTTCCGGCGTCATCTCTCGCAACCGGTCGAGCTTGGGTGCCCGCGGAACATTGCCATCATGACAGCTCGCGCAGTGCTGTTTATAAAGCGTAGCGCCATCAAGCGGTGCGGCTGCCCACCCAGGGGAGAGAGTCAGCAGCAGAATGACAAAAGCCGCAAGCGGGCGCCCAACATTTTCACTCCATTTCTCGGATAGACGGCGAACGACAGCCGAGTTTTTCTCTCCAGACATAGAATTCCCCCCTGCGCCTTAAACCACTCCCACACGCCGGCGTCAAGGCGGACCGGACTCTGTCACTTTGCAGCCGCAGGCCGTTACTCCTCTTTCTGAAAGAGCTGCTCCATGAGCTGCGAAACCAGCGCCGCTACCGGCAACGACGCGCCCACATCATGACCGACCGTCACGGCCAGCGAGATGTCCTTGTAGCCCACCTGGGCCATACCTTGAGGGCCGGTAGTATACTGCGCGGCGGTCTGTCGCATCGCTTCCCAGCTCTGCACAGCCCAGCTATTGCCCGTACTGGCCTTGACCACTTCCAACATTTTCTGCTCGTCGATCCCGGCTAGTCGTGCTAGGCGTAATCCTTCCCGCGTGCTCTGCATATTGACGATTGCCATTAGGTTATTGGCGAGTTTGGCGATCTCGCCCATACCGACCTCGCCCATGTGAAAGATATTCTTGCCGATGACGTTGAACACCGGGCGGCAGACCTCTAGCAGCGCTGGATCTCCGCCCACCATGAGCGAGAGGGTGCCGGCACGAGCGCCGGATTCGGCGCCGCTCACTGCCGCGTCTAGAACACCTACCTTCTTATCCTTGGCTAGTGCAGCGATGCGTTGGCAGGTCTTGGGATGAACAGTGCTGTGGATGACAATGATCGAGCCCGGACGCGCGCCGGCCAGTACTCCGCCGCCATCTTTGCCGAGAATGACTTCTTCGACCTGCGCGTCGTTGACCACGATAATTTCGATAATGTCGCACCGCTCACCGATTTCCTGCGGCGAACGAGCGACCTTGGCGCCGAGTTTTTCTAAGGCGCGTAGTGGTTCGGAACGCATGTCATAAACAGTGAGGTCGAACCCAGCCTTGGCGATATTGGTTGCCATAGGCTCGCCCATATTGCCCAAACCGATAAAGCCGATTTTCTTATCCATTGCCGCCCCCTCGCAAAAAAGCAATGATCCGCTCAAAGGCGCGAGAATCCTGTATGAAAAATAAGTGCCCGCCCTCGAAGAGTTCGAGTTGCGCGTTGGGAATTTGCCGCTGCATCGCTTGCTGGTTGTTAACCTGGGCGATCCCATCGTAGCGGCCACCACAGATGAAGACAGGCATACGGAGGGTCGGGAGCCGATCATACGTGTCATGACCCTGGCGCGCTTCGATCTGTCGGCGAGCGCCAACTACTCGGCCAGGTTCGTTTTCTCCGACC
>JBGPOI010000276.1:0-6726 GCA_041487975.1 Binatia bacterium
AGCGCCTCGTACTTGGCCTGACCGGTGGTAATCACGTCGTCTACCAGTAGGATTGAGCCTCCCTGAACGAACTTCTCCGCGCCGACGATGATCTTGCTGGCGTCGCTGCCCTGCGTCGCCTCGCCATAGGCTTTCTCTTCCTTGCGGTCGTACAAATAACAGGTGTTCTTGCCGAAATTTTCGTAGAGCCCTTCGCACGTCAGGGCACAGAGGTTGATGCCTTTGTACGCCGGACCGAAGATAAACTGGAAGTCCTTCAGCATCCCGTTTTGCACCCCCTCTATCGCGGCGCGGCTGTAGCTCTGTTTGAGCGCAGCAAGGCTCTCACCATCGGTGAGTGCGCCAATGGACACAAAGGTGGGGCTCATCCGGCCGCTCTTGAGCTTGAAGAACGCGCTTGTGTCTTTGGCAATTTTCAGCGCGTTTTTCCTCAAGAGCAGTTGGAGAAATTCACGTTTGTAGTCCACTCTATCTCCCTCTCTCCTTTGACTCATTACTCGTCACTCATTACTCATCACTTAAGATGCGGCATCACCTTGGTTGCGAACAATTCCATACTGCGCATGACCTGCTCATGTGGCACCATCCCGCCGGGATTGAACCAACAGATCACTCGCCCCATACCGAACTCCTGCTGGAAACCCTTCAGGCGTTCTACACAAGCGTCCGGGGTATCGAAGACGGCCATGACTTTACACATTTGCTCGTAGGTCATGCGCTGGACACGTTCCAAGACTTCCTTGATGCGCCCCTCAAGAAGCAAACCAGCAGAGGCGTAGAGTGTCGCGACCGCCTGGAGAAAAGACTTGATGCCCGGCTCAAGCTCTCGCCTGATTTGCGCTGGGTCGTTACCGACGTAGAGGGGCGTGAGGAGCGTCACGTCCTCGCCGCCGTGATCTGGATGCCCGGCGGCTTTGCGAGCCTGGTGGTAAAGAGGGAGGTACTCGCGAATCTTGTGAAACGGGTTCACCTGGGCGGCGACGAAGATGGGATAGCCGAGCCGGCCCATGAGTTCGAAGGTATCGACACTGTTCGCGGCAACCCGGATAGGCGGGTGCGGCTGCTGCACTGGTTTGGGCACGACAGACAGGTCGTTGATCTGATAAAACTTCCCCTGAAAAGAGAGACGTTCCGAGGTCCACGCCTGGAGGATGATCTCCAGGCTCTCGAGCATGCGTTCGCGACTTTCGGTTTGGTTCAGACCGAAGCCAGTGAAGTGCGTTGGAATTGATCCCCGACCAATGCCGAATTCCACTCGGCCATTGCTAAGAACGTCCAGAGTCGCGATTTCTTCTGCCACTCGTATCGGATGTGAGAGTGGCAACAGGACGATGGCGATGCCCAGACGCAGCGTCTGAGTGCGTTCCGCCAATGCCGCTAACATGAGCAAGGGTGACGGCAGAATAGAGAGATTAGGGTTGAAGTGCTGCTCGACCGGCCACACCGACTCGAAGCCCAGGGCTTCGGCGTAGATGGCTTGGTCCAAAGTGTCCCGGTAGCGTTGCACCGGGGACTGGGAGCCAGAACAGGGCAACTGATAGTGGAGTCCGAATTTCATAAGCGGTCCCTCCAGCCTCTGTGGACCTCGGCCGCACAGAGGTATACGGTCTTTTCGCCGATCGGGGCACGGTTTGCAAGAGGTAGGCAATTGCTCGGTTCTTGCCGGCGGAAAGTATACCAAAGAAAAGAACTGCCGATTTACTCATGGGGGAAGAACCCACATGAGGGGACATAACGTCCTTGCCCTGCTAGTGCTTTTGTGGAGTACCACGTGCGTGCTGTGGGCGCGGCCGGCCTTCGCTATCCCGGTCTTTGCCCGCCTTTACAACAAGCCGTGTAGTGCGTGTCACACTGTGTATCCCCAGCTCAATCCGGCGGGGGAAGACTTCCGCGCCCATGGACTGCACGGCTTTACCCCGATAGTGGAGCCCCTAAGGGTAGGCTCCCTCTTTGAACTGCCGGGGATATTGCCACTGGCGATTGCATTCGGCGTAGGTGAGGATATCGGCAAGGTGGACACGCCCGGCCGGTCCAACCCCACCCCTACGCATTTCGACTTTGAGTTTCTGAGCCTCGTGGCCGGTGGGGAACTTGGCCGGCACCTCGCTTTTCTCGTGGATTATGCGCCCGTGACCACCAATCCTCATACCGGGGAAATCTCGATCAACACTCGACTCGGTCTCGGGTTCGTGCAGGCTCACGCCGAGAAATGGGGGTGGCTCACCAACCTCAAAGTGGGCTTGTTCGAACTCCCGCTCGGCGTCTCTCCGCGGGTCCATCGGCTTTCGGTGCAGCCGTACCTGGTCTACGGACTCAGTGCCTTTAGCCTGCTGGGCCGACCGCCACACAGGAACAAGATACCCGACGAAGAGGGGGAAAAGGAGGACGCAACCGGGGAGTACGGCCCTCCAGGGAAAAACGCGTTTATTCTCGGTGCGACACAGATCGGAGTAGAACTCAACGGGCTTCAGCCCGCCACTGGCCTGAGCTGGGCTTTAGGCGTGATGAGTGGTAGCAACAACCGCAGGGATAACAATGCCAGCAAAGACTTCTACCTGCGTCTGAGTCAGGCCTATGGACTTCATAAAGTCGGGTTTTTTCTGTATTACAGCCCGGATCTGCTCGGGCCGGGGGAGCAGGACCAGGCTTTGCGCTTGGGGCCGGACTTCAGCCTCTATTCTCGCCGCTTTCAACTCCTGGGGCAGTTTCTTGCCGGCTATGATTCCAACCCCAGCGGTTACAATCAAGACTTGTGGTATTATGGCGGCTTCCTCGAAGGGAACTACCGCTTTACCCCGACACTAGTTTCGCTGCTGCGGATGGACTATGCCTGGACCCCAAGGTTCGATGACACTTCCCGAGGCGGGAGCACTCAGGTACGTCGGCGGCTGTGGGGAGTGACCGGTGGTGGACAATGGTTGCTGCTGGAAAACCTGAAGCTCGTCGCCGAGGCAACCTATGGCGAGAACCAAGAAAGAGTCAGTGATCGCACGGTCAAGAGCTGGTCTGGCACCGTGCGTCTGGTTACTGCCTTCTGGCCGCTGACCCCACCGGGGCTGAGCGAGTGGCTAAACCGGCGGAGGGGGCGGTGATGCGAGTGGTGCTCGGGCTCGTGATCGGTACGCTGTTTTTCTGGGCACTCCCTAGTCGCGCCGCTACCCTCAGCGGCACCGTAACGATCAGCGGCACGCAGGCCGCGGGAGCAATCGTGTACTTGGAAAGCGCCGAGCACCACGCGCCTCGGCCCACTGCGGCCCACGCGGTCATGGATCAAAGCAACCTGCATTTCGTCCCGCGGGTGTTGCCGGTGGTGCGTGGCACCGTCGTTATGTTCACCAACAGTGATAACGTCTTGCACAACGTCTTCTCTCCTTCCGCGACCGTGGGCAAGTTTGACCTGGGGAGTTATAGCCAGGGAGAGGCGCGCAGCGTGACCCTGAACGAACCCGGAGACGTTTTGATCCTGTGTAATATCCACATGGAAATGGAGGCACACATCCTGGTGTTAAAGGATCCCTATTTTGCCGCCGTCGCCGCAGATGGGAGTTTCCAGATTCCTGAGGTTCCGTCCGGCACCTATACGCTCAGAATATGGCACGAACGTCTGCTCTCCTACACGCAAACTCTGGATGTTCCAGCCACCGGCACTCTCACGGTTGCCTTGCGGGCGGAAAAGTAGCACGAGACTATGTCTTCCCTGTTCTCCACGTATCACTGGAGTATCAAAGCCAAGAGTGTCGCTCTGGTGATGGTGTACGTGCTGGCCCTCGGCGGAGTGTACGGCGCCTTCACTGTCTATCTGGTGCGCCGCGAAGCTGCCCAGGCTCAGGATCGGTTTCAGCAAACCGCCCGTATAGTCGCGGCAGAGCTGGATGCCTACATCGAGTCCGGGCAGCAACGGCTCGCCACGGTCGCGCGGCTCCCAGGCATGGCCTATGGTCTGCGGACGATCCAGGAGACCACGGGGAAAGGCTATATCCCTCCTTGGACCACTCTCCACTATCTCTTCTTTCAGTCTCCGGTGTTCACTGGTGGTGTTTTCCTCCTTGACCGAGCGGGCAAGGTGTTATGGACCGAACCGCCCGGCTTGCCGTGGCTGAGCCAGTCCCTGGCTGACTATCCACCCATCGCCGCGATGTATCAGAAAGGACAGAGCCTGATCTCTGCCGGCGGTGGCACAGACCGTTTGCTCAACACGCCTCACGTTGTAATGGGGGTTCCCATCCAGAACCTCGACGGAGAGATCGACGGCATTTTGGTGGGTGTGATTAACCTCACGGCCGTCGAATTGACCAACATTTTCACAGCGGTCTCGACAGCCCAGGGCCGATTCATGGAGGTGGCCGATCAGAACGGCCTGGTGCTGGCCAGCACCACCCCGGCTCGACTGTTGCAGCCCGTCCTGCCCTCTGCCCAGGAAGCAGAAGCGCTCCTGCTCGCTACGGCCTCCCTGACTCAGGCGCCGTGGCACGTCGTGTCCGGTCAACCCCGGGCCACGGCCTTAGCCGAAGTCTGGCAATTCCAGCGTCTCCTCTGGTGGCTCGGCGCTGGCGTGCTGCTCATCGCTGTCACGACTGGGGCGCCGTTCATTAACGGCTTCGTCAGACCGATCGAGAAGCTCACCGTTTATGCCGGGGTCATGGCTCGCGGGGACTTCTCACAGCCGGTCGTCGTCGGCGAGCGATATGATGAGATCGCCACCCTGGCCCAAGCTTTTGAGCATATGCGGAGCGAACTGGAGCGCTCACGCCTCGCGCTGCAGCAACGCCTGGAAGAGCGCGAGGAGCTGATCCTCCTCAAAGAAGAATTTCTGGCTAACATATCCCACGAGCTGCGCACGCCGCTCAATGTCATCATCGGCTACACGGATATGCTCTGCGATGAAGAGCTGAGCGCCGAGGGACACAACGCCCTCACCCGTGTCCGCATGCAATCCGAACACCTCTTCCATCTGCTCAGTGATCTCATGACCCTCTCGGGTCTGAACACCGGGAAAGTCACCATACAGATCGGCCCGGTGACCGTGTCTGACCTCTTGGCTCGTTTGTCCCCGCTCGTGGATCAACTCCGGCAGGGAAAGGAGATCGAGGTGGTATGGGATTGCCTTGCCCCTCCGCCGACCATCGAGACCGATGCTTTGCGTCTCGAACAGGTGCTGACCAACCTCATTACCAACGCCTTCAAGTTCACCTCACGAGGAACGATTACCATTCGCGCCCGCTCTGACGCAGCCCGGGAAAGAGTCGTCTTCGTAGTGGCTGATACTGGCATCGGGATTCCTGAGCATGAGCTGCTGCATATCTTTGACGAGTTTCGCCAAGTCGATGGTTCGATGAGTCGTGCTTACGGTGGCATGGGGCTCGGGTTGGCATTAGTCAGGAAGCTCACCTCGCTCTTGCAGGGTGAGATCACCGTCGCCAGTCAGGTCGGGCAGGGCTCGGTTTTTACCGTTACCCTTCCTCTTCGATCTGCCTGACCACCGCCTCGGTCACGCTTTTTGTTCCTTCGATCGGACAGCCGTCGCTGTCGATCCATACCCTTTTTTCTTGGCAAACTGTTTCTACTGCGGTCACTATCTGTTCTCCCCCAGCTTTTTCGCCGAGCCGGTCGAGCATCATGGCGCCAGCCAGGATCGCCGCGATGGGATTGGCTTTGTCTTTGCCGGCCAGCAATGGAGCCGAACCATGCGTGGTCTCGAAGACCGCGTGCTTCGCTCCCAAATTGGCTCCCGGGCAAAAGCCCAGTCCGCCGGCAGTCGCCGCTCCCAGGTCACTGAGGATGTCGCCCAGGAAGTTCTCGCACACGATCACGTTAAACCGCTCGGGCCACAGCACCAGGGCCTGGGCGGCGGCGTCGGCATAAAGAACGTCTTTCTCGATGTCCGGATAAGCTTCCCCCACCTCTTGAAATACCTGGCGGAACAGGGCGAAGCTGCGCAGGACGTTGCTTTTGTCCACACAGGTCACGCGTTTGACGCCGGTCCGTGGCGCACCTGTTCGCTTGCGCGCCAACTCGAAGGCGAAGCGCGCGATGCGCTCGCTCCCGGTGCGGGTAATGGAGATCGTGTCTCGCACGCCTGTCGGGGTGACTTCTCCTTGGCCGCGGGAAAAATACGCTCCTTCGGTGTTCTCCCGCACGATCACGTAATCTATGTCACCGGTAGTTTTTCCCGCCAGGGCAGAACTCACTGCGGGGAAGAGCCGGACCGGCCGGACGTTGGCATACAGGTCAAGTTTCCCGCGCAGCACCCCGCCGAGCAATCCGGCCTCGGTGCCGTCCGGATTGCGTACTTCGGGCAGTCCCATCGGTCCCTTGAGAATGGCATCCGCTGTTTGACATGCGGCGAACGTCTCCGGCGACATGTTCGCGCCGGTTTGGCGATAGTGCTCCGCTCCAGCCGGATGGAAGCGGAAGTCCAAATGAAAATCTCCAACGCTCCGCTCCACTGCCGCTAGCACCTGGAGCGTGGCGTCGATAATCTCCGGGCCGATCCCATCCCCTTTGAGGACGACAATGTTGTAAGTCTTCATGTCAGGCGAACTCGGCCAGCGGGTGCGCCTTGGGGTAACGACGGACATAGGCGAGAAACTTTGCTAACGCCTTATCGGCCGGCAGCAGGATGCCTTCGCGGAAGTGAATGGTGTTGATCACTGGCGTGTCTTCTTCGATCAAGCCGCAGAAGAAGGCTTCCATCATGGCCAGGCGTTGTTCCACTACTTGACGTTC
>JBGPOI010000277.1:0-6722 GCA_041487975.1 Binatia bacterium
GCAAAAGTAGGGTCAGGTCTTGCAACAACGCCTGGTAAAGGTTCCTGGGTAAGGGAAAAGAGATCTGACTGCAAAAAGCAAGACCTGACCCCTCCTCCTGGCCCTCTCCCACGAGGGGAGAGGGGACCTATAGTCGAAGCAGCTTGCTCCTACGCTCGCGCTTCTGCCTCGGCGTACTGGGCCTGCTCCTTGGGAAGCTTGAAAGACGGATCGTTCTGCAGCACCGGCAGTATCTTCTCCGCGAACAGCTTGACGCTACGCTCCAATTTAGGATAAGGCAGACCACCGAAGGCAAAGGTGCTAACCATGTGTTCCAGCGGCACCGTGTGATGGATATAGCGGATTTTCTCCAGCACCTGCGCAGGAGTCCCGGCCGCGTGCAGGCTGCGATAAAACTCCACGGCCTTGGCCTTGGCCTGCTCATCGGCGGTCAGTTTAGTGTAGGTCTTCGCCAGCTTGGCGTAAAACTCGTAGCCTTTCACCCCCGTCAGATGACCGTCGGAGAAGCGATAGTGCCGGTCGATGGAATCGAACATCGCTCCCATGTGGACCGCGGCCAACTCCTCAGCCTCACGCGCCTCGTCGGCCACCAGCACGTTAAACAGCGAGATCGGAGCACGCGGCTGATAGCCGCTGGCCTGGGCGATCTGGCAGTAACGTTGGTAATCAGCTGCCGTCTCATCCCAACTGCGCTGGGCGATAATCAACACCCCCAAGCCCAGCTTGGCCATGATCTCGGCTGACTCCGGACTGACCGAGGAGGCATAGAAACGGTTCTCAGGATGGGAAATGGCGCGTGGGCGAATCTGGATTTCCGGAACTTTGTAATACTTGCCCTCAAACGAGAAGCTCTCTTGCGTCAGGCCTTTACGGATAATCAGCAGGCTTTCGACGAAACGGTCGCGCGACTCTTCCATGGGAATACGGAACCCAGCGTACTCGATCGAGGCGGCCCCGCGGCCGAACCCATAGATGGTGCGCCCGCCCGAGACCAGATCGAGCAGGGCGATTTTCTCCGCCACTTCGACCGGGTCGTGCCACGGCAGCACGATCACCGCCGTGCCCAGTTGGATGCGCTTGGTCCGGCCGGCGACGTACATCAGTAACGCCACAGGATCGGGCGACATGACGTAGCCGGTGAAATGGTGGTCCAGGGTCCAGATGGAGTCGAAACCCAGGCGCTCGGCCATGTCGCCTACCGACAGTTCTTCCTGATAGGTCTGGAGGTCAGGCTTGCCTCCAAAACTGGTCAATTGCAGTGTCATTCCTACTTTCATATGATCCTCCTTTGCAGTCCGGCTGAATTCGCAGCGATTGTAGAAGAGTGGGGAAAATTAAGCAAACGAATGTTTGTTACGACTTGAGCATGCACATCGACTGGAAATAATCAGCAGCTTCGCGCTCACTCCTGCTCAGAACGTGGGCAGGTGCTGGACTTCCGTGTACTTGTAGTAGCCGGAACCAACGCCGTACTCCATGATGCCGAAGCCAGTATCGTCCCCGCAGCGCCACTCGATCAAGTGGTCGCTCAAGGTGCTCGCTTCGCGCAGAACTGCCGGGTCGTGCAAATCCCAGACTTCATGCTCGCAATAGTATTGGCCCTTGTTGTCTCCGTGATGCCAACCGCGATATCCGCCATAGCCGCCGCCTTTCAAATGCCAGCGCGGTGGATGGGTCACGAACGAGACCTGGCGGCGTTCGCCGTTCTCAAAAAGAAGCTCGATGTCTCCACCCTTGAGCGTTTGCACGGGACCTGACGCATCCCAACGAAACTCCTGTTGCGTCTTTTCGAGCATCCAACCGGCCTCGCTCTTCTGGCCGAACGGCCGCGCCAGTTCACCGGTGAAGTAGCTGTAGCGTCCCGCCTTGCGTTCGACAAACCGCCAGTGCAGCGCGTAGTCACGGAACTGCGCGACGGACCAGCTGAATAGAAAAGGAGCGAAGGTCGTGCGCCGCGTATCCGTCGCCTCGGTCCTGAGCGGACGGCGCGTCCCCCACGAGCGGTCGCGATGGCCCCACCAGGTATCCTCGGTCAGCGCGACAGTCTTGCCTGGAATCTGCAAGGTGCCGCGGGCACGACCGACCTGATCAAAGCGCGCGATGTCCTGCACCACACGGCCATTGCTGCGGCGGAAGTCGTGCTCCTCCTCATGCGGGTTCATAGTGGCGGTCCACTCAATGTCGAAGCTCATCCCCGACGGATTATCGGCGAGCACCATGCGAAAGCGCTTCAGTCCTTCGAGGATTTCGATTGAGAGCGGACCGATCTTGATCTCGTGCGGATGCGGCCGCAGAGTGCGCGAGGCGCGAAAATTGTACTGTTTGCCCTGGTACCACACGGTCGCGAATCCATCCTGCACGTTCTTGTTGGGATACTGACCAACGCCACAACCGAGAATCATATCTTTGTCGGCTACGTTGTAGAGGCTGATATAGACGCGCTCGGTCCAGGCCGGATCGCTGGTAAAGACATGGTCCATCGTGGTCGGCAATTGATGACAGAGGAATTCGTCCCACGGGGTAAGCATCCGGTTTCTCTCCTTGGTGTAGGGGCAACCCCATGTGGTTGCCCTTCTTTGGGCGGCCACGCAGGGCCGCCCCTACAATAACGGTTACCCCCCGACGTGTCGAAGGGTGTACTAAAACCCCAGCGCCTTGGCCGCCATATCGAGCACTACCGGCACGGAATAGGCAGTGCGTGCGAGGCGCAAGTCCTTGTTCTTGCCCTCGGCAAAAAGACCTGAGGCGCTGAGCCAAAAGGCAGTACTGCGCATCATGTAGAGAATTTCGTAGTAGCGACAGACATCGAGGTCTACGGTCAAGCCGGTGAGCTGCTGATAGTAGTCGAGAAAGAACTCCCGTTCGACCACGCACGAGAGTAGCGGCGAGCCCTCACGGTTCAGGTCTGACAGTACGTAAGCGACATCGTACAGCGGATCGCCGATCACCTGCAGTTCCCAGTCGATGATGGCAGCGATGGCATCATCCTTGATGATGAGGTTGCCGGTTCGATAGGCGCCGTGAACGAAGGCCAGGCGTTTTGCTTCGGGCGCGTTGGCCTTGAGCCACATCAGCACTTCCGTGAGCACAGGTTCGGGTTTGCGCAGCGACTGCTGAATCAGCGATTCCCATTTCGCGACCTCGCGTAGCGCAAAATCCTTACCCGGACCGGGCACTCCAATGAAATCGAGCCCCGCCTCCCGCCAATCCAGGTTATGCAGCGAAGCCAGCGCCTCGACAAAGCTGCGCGACAGCGTGCCGCGCAGCGCCGCCTCCGCATATGCCTGCTTGCCGGCTCGCGACCACGGGTTCGGCACCTCGCCTTCAACCTTTTCCATGACGAAGAACGGCCCACCGAGAAGCGCCGGGTCTTCTTCGTACCAATAGACTTTTGCTGTGGGTGCGGGTGTTGGCTCGAGCGCCTGGAGAACACGATACTGCTCCTTGAGACTGGAGAGTTCGCGCAAGAGCCCGACTCCCGGATCTTTGCGCAGACACAGACCGCGCGTCACATTGCGGCTGTCTTCTTGCCAGTTGGCATAAAAAACATAGATCTCGTGTGACCAGCCACCCGCGGTCTGGACAAAATCGCTGAGCGTGAGATTGCGCGCCGCGGGCAGCTTACCCTGAAGATACGCACGAACCTTGTCCTGCACGGATTGCTCGGCTGGCATTTCTCACTCCTCTCTTTTTCCTGCGACCTTAAGATCCTGATCGAGCAACTGCCGCAACGCCTGCCGGACGCGTCGGTTCGCCGCGGTAAAGACCTCTTCGCCCAGCCGGTTTCTCTCGGCATAGAGCCGTTCAATCACCTGGCACAGGCGCGCCTCCCGCTCCTCGCCATTGCGCTGCAAAACCTCTTTGCCGTCGAGCAGCCGCGACAGGTCAGCGAACAGCGCACTCAATGCCTGTTCCTTTGCCGTCGCGATGTCGCTGCGCTCTTCCACCTGTCGCGAGACGAATTCCAATATCACCGCCGCCATGTAGGCTTGGGCCTTGGGATAGGGGTCGGAGATCGCCGGGGCAATCACGTTGCGCAGAGCAGCAATCACTTCGTCGAGAAACCGTTGAGCTGAAAGCATAACAATCCTTTACCAGAGTGCCGGCGCTAATCTCAAGCAGCTTTGTGGCGTGGATATCTTTCGTGACTTGCCTAAGAGGAGGAGGATAAGGCACAACGTATATGGAATGATATCTTCAGTCCTTATAAAAGGGGAAGTTAGCATCCTCGATGGTGAAAATCTCAACCCGGAGCCAACGCAAGGAGGGAGCTATGCGTGATGTGACCGAAGCCAATCTTACCGATGCCGTGCTCGCCAAGCTCGCCGGCGCGACGAATCCACGCTTTCAGCAGGTGATGAGCAGTTTGCTCCGTCATCTGCACGCCTTCACTCGGGAAGTGGAGTTAACCGAGGCCGAGTGGTTTGCCGGCATCCAATTTCTCACGGCGGTCGGACAGAAGTGCGACGCCAAGCGACAGGAATTTATTTTGTTGTCCGACACGCTCGGGGTGTCGATGCTCGTGGATGCGCTCAATCACCGCAAGTCCACCGGCGCCAGCGAATCGACCGTGCTCGGACCATTCTATGTGCCCGGCGCGCCTGAACTGGCGAATGGCACGAACCTCGCCGCAGGATTACCCGGTGAGCCAACCCTCTTTTCCGGACGAGTGTTGACCGTGGACGGGAAGCCAATTCCTGGGGCGCAGATCGATACGTGGCAGGCGGATGCCGAAGGGTTCTATGACGTACAGCGGCCGAACCTCAATGGCATGCGGTTGCGCGGAAAGTTCCGCACCGATGCGCAGGGACGGTTTTGCTTCTGGACGGTCAAGCCGACGGAATATCCTATTCCGACCGATGGTCCGGTGGGACAGATGCTGCTCCGCATGGGACGGCATCCCTATCGACCGGCGCATATCCACACGATCGTGTCCGCCGCTGGTTTCGAACCGCTGACCACGCACGTGTTCGTCGCAGGAGATCGTTACCTCGACTCTGATGCGGTGTTTGGTGTGAAGGACTCGTTGGTCGTTGACTTCGTGCGGCACGGGCCGGGCAGCGCGTCTGACGGTACGAAGCTAGACCGGCCGTACTTTACCGTGCAGTACGACTTTGGTTTGCCGGCGACAAAATAAGGAGGCAAACATCATGGCTGAATATATCGACATCGAACAGGCCAAAACTTTGTCTGGACTCAGGCTCGTGCTCCCGCCCGGTCGGCCTAACCCTTGGGCGGAAGCACTCAAAGGCATCTGCTATGTGAAGAAGATTCCCTACGTGCGCGTGCGCAAAGCGCAAGGGAATGATCCAGCGCTGCAAGCATGGACCAGTCAGAGCAGCGCGCCGGTAGCGGTGTGGAACGACGCGCGCCCCCGCAGCACGTGGATCGAGCAACTGTATTTGGCGGAACGCATGGCGCCACAACCAGCGTTGATGCCAGAGAACATCGAGGACCGCGCCCTGATGTTCGGTTACTGTAATGAACTGTGCGGAGAAAATGGATTTGGTTGGACTAGGCGGGTGATGATGCTCCACCCGACGCTCTCGAACCCACAAAGTGAGGAGTCCGCGCGCGCGTTCGCGTCCTACCTCGGTGGGAAGTACGGTTACGACCGGGCCGTGGCCGAAGCCGCACCCCAGCGGGTCGCGCAGACCTTACGGCTCCTCGGGACGAGATTGGCGCAGCAGCGTGCGAAAGGCAGCAAGTTTTTTATCGGTGAGCAACTCTCCGCTTTGGACATCTACTGGGCGACCTTCGCCGTCCTGATTAAACCGCTGCCGCCGGATCTGTGTCCTATCCCCGAGCCGTTGCGGGTGTTCTTTACCAATACCGATCCCGTGGTGGCCGCAGCCATAACTCCCGGCTTGATCGAGCACCGCGACTTTATCTACCGCGAATATCTGGAATTGCCGATGGATTTGTAACGCATGACCAGACGGAGGATATACGTTAGCACAGGCTACAGAGAGACGTTGGGCAAGTGTGACACCATATTTTCTTAGCCCGTCAAGCAAAAGGGTTGAGCAGTGTCAGTCCCAGCCCCTCGAAATGGCTCGTGTTGCGCGTCACCAAAGTGAGTTCATGGGTGAGCGCTGTCGCGGCGATTTGTTTGTCCAGCGCGTTTTCTGGATGCGGGACGCGCAGTCGTCCCCACACCTGCGCTTCGTCGTGGCAGAAATCCAGAATATGCTCGCCGAACTCGTTCAGGATCAAGTCTATCCAGACTTCCAGTTGCGTCGCTTGCCGGACGTCCCCCCGGTAACGGATCAGTTCGATCCCGCGGCGTATCTCGCCGATGGTAATCACGCTGATGAACGGTGCGCTCCCAGACGCCTGCGCTATCTTGAAAAAGCGCGTGACGCCGCGGTTGGCCTTGTCGCGCTTCCTCGCTTCGCTGATAAGTTCGTGTCAACCAAGTACATCGGGGCTGTTCGTATCTTCCACTCGCTCAAAGTCGGCGTCGTTGCCAACGTTCGGCATGGAAGCCAACACCTGAGCGAAGGATTGTTTCTTCGGTTTCAGAAGCGCCTCTGCCAGAATTTTGCGATGTTCGGCCTCAGCGCTGGTGCTGTGTCTCCCTGCGCGCACCTTGAGCGCCTTAACGATTTCCTCGTCAACATTACGGACTACGAGATTAGCCATCGCTGCAACTCCATAATACATTAAATGCTAGCAATGATAGCACTCTTATCCGTTGGAGTCAGCATCGACAAGCATGC
>JBGPOI010000278.1:0-6720 GCA_041487975.1 Binatia bacterium
CTAAAAATTCTCCTGAAAAGCAGAAATTCTCTT
Source organism: Binatia bacterium (assembly GCA_041487975.1). Lineage (GTDB taxonomy): Bacteria > Desulfobacterota > Binatia > Bin18 > Bin18 > JACQEL01. The sequence continues at coordinate 34 of JBGPOI010000278.1, forward strand.
GACAAAAGGTCGTGTAGTTCGCTATTCATTAGGTTCTTGAGAATTTTGACCTCAGGAAATTAGGCGGCGACGGCATGGAAATCGACAACGTCGATCGACATATTCTCTCGGTGTTACAAGAGAACTGCAAGCTGCCGCTGGTGAAAATCGGCGAGCGGGTCGGTCTATCCGCGCCATCAGTGGCCGAGCGCATCGACAAACTGGAAAAGGGCGGGGTGATTCGCGGCTACACTGCGATTCTGGACGCGCGCAGACTGGGCAAGGACATCACCGCTTTTATCGGAGTGTTCATCGATCATCCCAAACTGATCGCTAAATTTGAGAAGGACATCGACCACCTTGAAGACGTACAAGAATGTCACCATGTGACCGGCCAACACACCGTGCTGCTCAAGGTGAAGGTGGATAATACCTCAGCGCTTGAAGAGTTGATCCGCAAAATCCGCTCTATCGAGGGCGTCTCCCGCACCGAAACCTCGGTGGTGCTCTCCACGCACACCGAGGGCGTGTGGTTGGATCTGAAAGAAAAAGAAGAGGAGGAGCCTGAAAAGGGGCACCGGGGGCATGAGGGGGCGCAAGTACTCAGGCTAAAACGAGGAGGGTGAACATGGACAGAGATAGAAACAAACAGAGATCTTGTTGAAAGCACCCAGAGAGGGCACGCTATGACACACCCCGGCATTCCTGCCAAACAGGGCCTCTACGATCCAAAATTTGAGCATGATGCCTGTGGCATCGGTTTCGTGGTCAATATCAAGGGCAAGAAGTCCCACGAGATCGTCGAACAGGCGCTGACGGTTTTACAGAACCTTGACCATCGTGGTGCGTGCGGCTGTGAGGAGAATACCGGCGATGGGGCCGGCATCTTGCTGCAAATCCCCCATGCCTTTCTCCAGAACGCCTGCGCAGGGCTGGGATTTCAGCTACCCAAACCGGGGCAGTATGGGGTGGGAATGATCTTTCTCCCACCCGACCGAGATCTGCGCCATCAGTGCGAGGAGATGCTTGAGGAGATTGTCACCAGTGAGGGACAGCAGGTGCTCGGGTGGCGCAGTGTCCCCACCGACAATCTGTACTTGGGAGACACGGCGAAATCCTGCGAGCCCTCTATCCGGCAGATCTTTATCGGCCGCGACGCAGCGATCCACTATGACCTGGATGACCTGGCCTTCGAGCGCAAGCTGTACGTTATCCGTCGGCGGGCCGAGAACGCCATCCGCTATAAGGACGTGGCCGGTGGGGAATACTTCTACATCCCCAGCCTTTCTTTCAAAACCATCATCTATAAAGGCATGCTGACATCGCGGCAGGTTGCCACCTTTTATCCGGATCTCTCCGATCCGGAGGTGGAAACCGCTATTGCCGTGGTTCATTCCCGCTTCAGCACGAATACCTTCCCCAGCTGGGAGCGTGCGCACCCTTATCGCTACCTGATTCATAACGGCGAAATCAACACGCTGCGCGGGAACGAGAACTGGATGCGTGCGCGGCAGGCGATGCTGGCTTCCGAGCTGTTTGGCGACGACTTGCCGAAGCTGCTCCCCATCATTCAGGAAGATGGCAGCGATTCCACCAAATTCGACAATTGCCTGGAGTTTTTGGTGCTGAGTGGACGGCCCCTGCCTCACGCCATGATGATGATGATCCCAGAGCCGTGGGAAAATCACGAGAGCATGGACGAGAAAAAGCGCGCGTTCTACGAATACCACAGCAGCTTGATGGAACCGTGGGACGGTCCGGCGTCGATCGCCTTCACCGATGGCACGCGCGTCGGAGCGGTGCTCGATCGCAATGGCTTACGTCCCTCCCGTTATTACGTCACCAAGGACGATCTGGTGATTATGGCCTCAGAGGTCGGCGTGCTTGAAGTGCCACCCGAGCAAGTTTTGGAAAAACGTCGCTTGCAGCCTGGTCGTATGTTTTTGGTGGACACCGAGGAAGAGCGCATCATCAGTGATGAAGAAATCAAGCAGCAGATGGCGGCCGCCCAGCCGTATCGCCAATGGTTGAACGAGCACTTGGTGCGCTTCGCTGACTTACCCAGTGTCCCTGAGAAACAGCCGCAGCCCGATCATCACGCCACCCTGCGGCGCTTGCAGGCGTTTGGCTACAGCTTTGAAGACCTACGCGTCAACCTCGGCCCGATGGCCGTGAACGCCATCCAGCCCATCGGCTCGATGGGCACCGACACGCCGCTAGCCGTGCTGTCTGACAAGCCGCAGTTGCTGTACAGCTACTTCAAGCAACTCTTTGCCCAGGTGACCAATCCGCCGATCGATCCCATCCGCGAAGAGTTGATCACCTCAACAACTTTGACGCTTGGCTCAGAAGGCAATCTGGTGGAGCCCAAGCCGGAAAGTTGCCGGCAACTCAGGCTCCCGGTCCCGGTGCTCAAGAACTCGGAACTGGAGAAGCTGCGCGGCATCGACCTGCCCGGAATCAAATCCGTCACCTTGTCTATTCTTTTCACTCCCAGTGAGGGGAAAGGTAGCCTTGAGCAAGCGTTGGAGGAACTGTTCCGCGCCGCGGACCAGGCCATCGCTAGTGGCGCCACGATTTTGATTCTGTCTGACAAAGGCGTTGATCGTGCCCATGCGCCGATTCCCGCGTTGCTGGCCTCGGCGGGCCTTCACCACCATCTCATTCGCTCCGGCACTCGCACCCGCGTGGGGCTGGTGCTGGAGTCCGGCGAGCCGCGTGAGGTGCATCACTTCTGTCTCTTGCTGGGGTATGGCGTCCAGGCCATCAATCCCTACCTGGCCTACGAGTGCCTGAACGACATGATCAATGAGGAGGCGCTGAAGGACATCACCTACTACGACGCGGTCAAGGGCTACAACAAAGCCGTGGTCAAAGGCGTGGTGAAAGTGATGGCGAAGATGGGCATTTCCACGATTAAGTCCTATTGTGGCGCGCAAATCTTCGAGGCGGTGGGTCTCGGCCAGGAGTTGGTCGACAAATATTTCACCTGGACCCCGTCGCGCATTGGCGGCCTCGGTCTGGAGGAGGTCGCGCGGGAAGCGCGGCTACAGCATGAGAAGGCCTTCCCGGCGATTCCGCTCAATGGCCACACGCTTGAATCCTATGGCCAGTACCAGTACCGCAAAGACGGGGAACTCCACCTGTTCAATCCCAAAACCATCCATCTGTTGCAGAAGGCGTGCCGCAACAGCGATTACGCTACCTTCAAAGAGTACTCGAAACTCATCGACGATCAGTCCGAACGAATGGCGACCTTGCGCGGCCTGATGGAGTTGAAGCTCGACTCCGCGTCCATTCCGCTGGAGGAAGTGGAACCGGTTGAAGCTATCGTCAAACGGTTCAAGACCGGCGCGATGTCGTACGGGTCGATCAGTAAAGAGGCGCATGAAGCCCTGGCCATCGCTATGAACCGTATCGGCGGCAAAAGCAACACTGGCGAAGGCGGCGAAGACCCCGCCCGTTATGTCCCTGACGCCAACGGCGACTCGCGCAATAGCGCCATCAAGCAGGTTGCCTCGGGCCGGTTTGGCGTGACCAGTTATTACCTGACTCAAGCACGGGAGTTGCAAATCAAGATGGCTCAAGGGGCCAAGCCGGGTGAGGGTGGGGAATTGCCTGGCCGGAAAGTCTATCCCTGGATCGCCAAAGTGCGGCTTTCGACGCCCGGGGTCGGTCTCATCTCGCCGCCACCGCACCATGACATTTACTCGATCGAGGACCTGGCGCAACTGATTCACGACCTGAAGAACGCCAATCATCGCGCTCGCATTAGCGTGAAACTGGTTTCCGAAGTCGGCGTGGGGACGATCGCCGCCGGCGTGGCCAAAGGGCATGCGGATGTCGTGCTGATCAGTGGGCATGACGGTGGCACTGGTGCTTCGCCGCAGACCAGTATCAAGCATGCTGGATTGCCGTGGGAGCTGGGCCTCGCCGAAACACATCAAACCTTGGTGCTCAATGACCTGCGCAGCCGCATCGCGGTCGAGACCGACGGGCAGTTGAAAACCGGCCGCGACGTGGTGATTGCCGCCCTGCTAGGAGCCGAGGAGTTTGGTTTCGCCACCACCTCTTTGGTGGCGATGGGCTGCATCTTGATGCGTGTCTGCCATCTGGACACCTGTCCGGTCGGTATCGCCACACAGAATCCGGTGTTGCGCCAGAAGTTCACGGGCGATCCCGCGCAGGTAGTCAACTTTATGCGCTTCATCGCCCAGGAACTGCGCGAGTTGATGGCCAAGCTCGGCTTCCGCACGGTCAGTGAAATGGTCGGCCGCACCGATAGACTTGAAGTCAGACGAGCCGTCGAGCACTGGAAAGCTAAGGGTTTGGATTACGCGGCGATCCTCTACCAGCCGCACGTTCGTCCGGAGGTCGGCCGTTACTGTCAGATTCCGCAAAACCATGGACTGGAGAATGCGCTCGATAACCAGGTCCTTCTCGATCTGGCTGAGCCCGCGCTGGAACGGAAGGAAAAAGTAAAAGCAACGCTGCCGATCCGCAACACTAACCGTGTGGTCGGCACGATTTTGGGCAGTGAGGTCACGCGGCGGTTTGGTCCGCGGGGGTTGCCCGAGGACACCATCCACTTTCACTTCCAAGGCTCAGCCGGCCAGAGCTTCGGCGCGTTCATACCGCCGGGGATGACCCTCGAACTGGAGGGCGATGCGAACGACTACTTCGGCAAGGGTCTGTCCGGTGGGAAGATCATCGCCTACCCGCCGGCTGGATCGACCTTTGCCGCCGAGGAAAACATCCTCATCGGCAACGTCGCGTTTTACGGCGCAACCAATGGCGAGGCGTATATTCGCGGGATGACCGGCGAACGATTCTGTGTCCGTAACAGTGGTGTGCGGGCTGTGGTTGAAGGGGTAGGGGACCACGGTTGCGAGTACATGACCGGCGGTCGCGTTGTCGTTCTCGGGACTACGGGCCGGAACTTCGCCGCGGGCATGTCGGGTGGCACCGCTTACGTGTTCGATGAGGACGGCAGTTTCAAGAACCGCTGCAATCTCGAGACGGTCACCCTCGAACATCTCGATGAGGGGGAACTGCAAGAGGTGGAGAACATGATTCGGCGCCACGCCACCTACACTGACAGTGATCGTGCCTGGCAGATCCTGGCGCTGTGGGATGACACCGCGCCTAAATTCGTCAAGGTCATGCCGAAGGACTACCGGCGCATGCTCGATGCCATCCGCCAGGCGGAGCAGGAAGGGCTGGTCGGCGATGAGGCCGTCATGGTCGCTTTTGAGGCGAACAAAAATGATGCGGCCCGGGTCAGCGGGAACTAACTCAAACCGTACGGCATTGGTACACTTCACTCTGCGAGTGTTTATGCTGTCATTCTGAGCGAAGCGAAGAATCTGACCGTTGAGACCCTTCGCTCCGCTCAGGGTGACAAGACCGAGGCGTCGATCTTGTAGGGTCTGATTTAGTTGCCCGCTGCAAGAAGCACCAATCTCACTGTTTGAGATCGTAAGGAGAAGGCAAACGCATGGGCAAACCGACCGGATTCATGGAATTTCAGCGCGAACTGCCCACAGACCGATCACCTGTGGAACGGGTGAGCGACTGGCAGGAGTTTCACGAGCACTTTGCCGAAGCCAAACTCCAGAAACAAGGGAGCCGCTGCATGGACTGCGGCATCCCCTTCTGCCACACGGGAACCCTTATCAGTGGTATGGCCTCGGGGTGTCCCATCAACAACCTGATCCCGGAATGGAACGATTTGGTTTACCGCGGGTTGTGGAAAGAGGGGCTGGAACGGCTGCATAAAACCAACAATTTTCCTGAGTTCACCGGTCGCGTCTGTCCCGCTCCCTGTGAGGGGTCGTGCGTGCTGGGCATCAACGAGCTGCCAGTCACGATCAAGAATATTGAGTGTTCGCTCAGCGATAAAGGCTTTGCCGAGGAATGGGTCAAACCGGAGCCGCCGGAAAAGCGCAGCGGTAAGAAAGTCGCCGTCGTGGGCTCGGGTCCTTCGGGCCTCGCCTGCGCCGCCCAACTGAACCGTGCCGGTCATTGGGTGACGGTGTACGAGCGGGCTGACCGCGTTGGTGGGCTGCTCATGTACGGTATTCCTAACATGAAGCTCGACAAGACCATCGTCCAGCGACGCATCGATCTCATGGCCCAAGAAGGCGTCAGGTTTGTCACCAATACCGTCGTCGGCGCCCATGTGGCCGCCACGACACTGCGCGAGGAGTTCGACGCGGTGGTGCTCTGTTGTGGAGCCACCAAGCCGCGTGACCTGCCGATTGCAGGCCGGAATCTCCAGGGGGTGCACTTCGCCATGGAGTTCCTCCATGCCAACACAAAAAGTTTGTTAGACTCCGGCCATAAGGATGGGAACTACATTTCGGCCAGCGACAAACATGTCATCGTCGTTGGCGGTGGCGACACGGGCACTGACTGTGTGGGTACGGCCATGCGCCACCAATGCAGAAGCCTCACGCAATTCGAGATTTTGCCGCGGCCGCCCGATACGCGTCAGCCTGACAACCCCTGGCCGGAGTGGCCGAAGGTCTATCGTCTGGACTACGGTCAGGAGGAAGCGAAAGCCCGCTTCGGTGCCGACCCGCGCCGCTATCTGACCACGCCGGAAAAGTTCGTCGGCGACGCGAACGGGCAGGTGAAGGAACTCCATACGGTCGATGTCGACTGGGTCAAAAGCGACAACGGCGCCTTGTTTCCCAAGAAAGTCCC
>JBGPOI010000279.1:0-6720 GCA_041487975.1 Binatia bacterium
CGAGCGTCACCAACTGCTGGTGGAGTGGAATGACACCGCGATCGACTATCCGAGAGATCAGTGCATCCATCAGCTCTTTGAAGCTCAGGCAGAACAGACCCCTGACGCCGTGGCGGTGGTATGTGAGGGTGCGCAGCTGACGTACCGAGAATTAAACCGCCGCGCCAATCAGCTCGCACACTATCTCAGAAAGCGCGGGATCGGACCGGAGACCTTGGTGGGTATTTGCGTGGAGCGTTCCGTAGAGATGATCATTGGGTTGTTGGGCATCCTCAAAGCGGGTGGGGCGTACGTACCGCTGGACCCAATGTATCCAAGAGAACGACTGGCCTTCATGTTAGAGGATACCCAGGTACCAGTGTTGCTGACTCAACGTCATCTTCTATCAAAGCTACCTGAACACAAGACACAGGTAGTCTACCTGGACGGGAGGCGGAACGTAATTGGTCGCGAGAGCGAGGAGAATCCCACCAGCAGTGCAACAGCTGACAATCTGGCTTATGTGATCTACACCTCTGGGTCTACGGGCCGGCCCAACGGGGTGTGTATTCCGCATCGGGGCGTGGTGCGATTAGTTAAAGGAACCGACTACGTCAATCTGAGTGCGGAGGAAGTTTTCCTGCAACTCGCCCCTCTCTCTTTCGACGCCTCGACGTTTGAGATCTGGGGCTGTCTCCTGAACGGGGCACGGCTGGTGATATTCCCCCCCTACTCGCCGTCTTTGGCGGAATTGGGAAGGGTTCTTCAGCAGTACCAGGTCACGACGTTGTGGCTTACGGCAGGCTTATTCCACCAGATGGTGGAAAGTCATCTTCGGGGTTTGAGGCATGTCCGGCAACTGTTAGCAGGCGGTGATGTGTTATCTGTCTCTCGTGTAAAGGAGGCCCTGCAACAGCTAGGCGGATGTCGGCTGATTAACGGTTACGGTCCGACGGAGAATACGACCTTTACCTGTTGCTATGTGATGACGGATCCTGGCCAGGTCGGTATGACTGTCCCCATCGGCCGCCCCATCGCTAATACTCAGGTTTATGTGCTGGACCGTTATGCACGGCCTGTTCCTATTGGAGTGCCGGGCGAGCTATATATCGGTGGCGACGGCTTAGCCCGCAATTATCTCAACCAGCCTAAACTGACGGCGGAGAGATTTATCCCTCATCCCTTCAGCGACAAGCCAGAAGTGCGTCTCTACAAAACCGGGGACCTGGTCCGCTACCGGCCCGACGGAAGTATCGAATTTCTGGGGCGCCTCGACCACCAAGTAAAAATCCGTGGCTTTCGCATCGAGTTGGGAGAGATTGAGGTAGTGCTGGGCCACCACCTAGCTGTCGGCCAGACCGTGGTGGTGGCCCGGGAGGATACACCCGGCGACAAACGGTTGGTGGCCTATGTCGTCCCTACCCGGGGGCAGAATCCCACAAGTAATGACTTGCGCAGCTTTCTGCAGACGAAGCTCCCTGACTACATGGTTCCCTCCGTTTTCATCATGCTTGATGCCCTACCGCTGACACCTAACGGGAAGGTGGACCGCCAGGCGCTGCCCGCGCCTGACCAGGCACGCCTCAAGCGACAAAGCACCTTCTTGGCTCCTCGAGATCCGTTGGAACTTCAACTGACGAAGCTATGGGAAAAGGTTTTAGGTACAGGGCCTGTCGGGGTGCAGGACAATTTCTTTGAGCTGGGGGGACATTCGCTGCTCGCTATGCGCCTCATGGCGCAAATGGAGCAAATGTTCGGCAAAGCGCTTCCCCTGGCTCTGCTGTTCCAAGCGCCGACGGTGGAGCAGCTGGCTCACACGCTTCGCCAGAAAGGATGGTCCGCCCCACTGTCTTTGTTAGTGCCTCTTCAACCCCATGGATCCAGATCGCCTTTCTTCTGCGTCTACGGCTATGATGCGGTAAACCTTGGGCAGTATGTGGATCCAGATCAACCTCTCTATGCCTTGCAACATCATGGTCTCGACGGGAGACGCGCTCCCGCCACGATCGAGGAGATGGCCAGTGATTATCTCAAAGAGATCCGGGCGCTTCAGCCTACCGGTCCCTATTTCCTTGGTGGCTTTTCCGCTGGAGGGCTGATTGCGTTTGAAATGGCACAGCAGCTACGCAAGCAGGGGCAGGAAGTCGCCCTGCTAGTTTTGTTTGATCCTAGTAAACCCGGGAATGAGGAATTCAGAGTTCCCACCAAGTCAAGTCGCTCTGCCTCAGCAGCAAAGCTCACCGCCATTCCCTCTTTTATCTCGCGCCACTGGACTAATTTGAGGCGCCTCAAGCTTCAAGAAAAGTGTATCTATGTGCTGGAAAGGATAGGAGGGTGGATCCAGTGGGCCGAGATAAAGACCAGGCCGGGTATTTGTTGGTTTTATCTCAGTATTGGGCGTCGTCTCCCACCTCATGTGCGGCAATTTTATGCCCTTAAGGTCAGTCGTCAAATAGTACGAGAGTATAGGCCGCAGATCCACCCAGGTCACGTGGTTCTTTTGAAGACTGCAAAATGGTCCCCTGACTGGCAAGCCGCCTGGGAAAGTCTTGCTGCTGGGGGAGTGGAGATTCATGAGATCTCTGGTGAGCACTCGGAGATTTTCGATGAACCGTATCTCCAAAGTTGGGCGAGACAGTTTGGTGATTATCTTCATAAAGCCCAAGTAACTTCTATAGTTTTTCCCACTATGGTACCGACCTCTGTTTGAGCACCACATCAATAGCCTTATGAAGGTCACGCTCCTGGAGGGGGAGTTGCTTGCGGATTTGCTGTTTGAGTGGGAACCAACAGTGCTCAAGGGGATTGAAATCCGGGGAGTACGGCGGCAGGAATTTCCGGGGACAGCCTGCGCCTTCGATGAGCTGCCGCGCTTTCTCCGACTGATGAAAGCTGGCGTTGTCGTACAGCACGATCTGTCCGGGCTGAAGGACGGGCACCAAACAGTGCTCGACGTAGGCCTCGAAGAGCGCCGTAGCGCAGTAGCCCTCGAACACGAAGGGCGCGATGAGCGGGTGGTGGTGGAGCGCATCAATGATACTCACCCGCTGGGTGCGGTGCCCCGGCTTCTCTCCCCAGCAGGGCTCGCCCCGAGGGCTCCAGCCATAGGCGAGGGCGTCATTATTATCGATCCCGGTCTCATCCACATACACCAACTGCTCGGTGGGCTCCTGCGCCAGCTCCGCGCGAAACTGCTCCCTCAACTCCTCGTCCCTCTCGGCATAGCGAAAGGTCTTTTTTTATGCGTGTAGCCAATCTTCCGCAGCTGTCGCCAGACGGTCATCCGCTTCACCCCTCCCCACGCCTCGGCCAACTGCTCTAAGGTGGCATCGCCCTGCGCTTGGAGGAACGCTTGGAACTGCGCGGGGTCTGTGATCTTCTGCGAGTGGCCGCGCTGATAGCCTACCTTAGCCTGCACATCGCCCGTCGCTTCTTTCCGCGCCAGCCACGTAGAGATGGTGTCCCGGTGGAGGCCAAACGTGTGGCGCGCTTCTTTCACCCCCATCCCCTGTTCCACTGCGGCTACGACGCGGACCCGTAAATCATAACTATAAGGGCTGGGCATCCTGTCCCTCCACCGTGCAGAACAACTCCCGCATTACTCTCATGGCAGTGACACTACACGAACGATACCTTAGTGGGAAGAACTATAGGAGACTTTTTCCTGGGGGGGATGGTGATCTTGTAGATAGCTTGGCGGCTGCACAAGCAGGGACAGGAGGTCACCCTTCCGGTCTTGATTGATCCTACCCATCTGAGTAATAGCCAAGTCTCACCGGCGTCAGTCCCAATGCCTCCAACGGATTGCCAAAAACCACCCTGTTATGTGATAAGGTCTATCGGCATCTGCGTCACTCCGACCCTGATCAGACCTCAGAGCAACTGACCTAAGTGCTGGGGAAGGTGAAGGCTGATGGCACGGGACTCGTCTATGCGGGCTACATCGGCGGCAGTAAAACTGATATCGGTAATGCCATTGCGGTAGACAGTGCGGGCAACGCCTATGTCACCGGCACACCAGTTCTCCTGAAACTTCCTTCTCAGTGATGGTAGGGCCGGATCTGACCTTTAACGGCGGTAACCCAGCGATGGTTTCCGACGCCTTTGTGGCCAAAGTCGTACTGACGGAAACGCCGTTGGTAGCCGCCCTCTTGCCCAGCAGCCGTTCGGTGGTGGTCGGCACTCCCGCTACTGCGCTGGTCGCTGTTATCAATACCGCCCCGACGACCGCCACTGCCATAGGCATTTCCTTACGGAATGCCCTCGCCACGACTCTGGACTACCAAACCACGGACCTCCCCCCCACCTCCCGACGGGTACGGCCAACACACCCAGCGATATTCCCGCGGGCCACACGCAGACCTATGTGATTGGCCGGGTGCGATTTCGTCGTGATGTACTTTTCTAAGCAGCATAGCGCATGACCTTCGACCAGAAACTGTCCCAGTGCTGGGATAACTTGATCGCACGCAATTGCAGAATGGGAGCTCCCGAGGTGCGCTTCCAGCGCATCCCACTGCGGCAGAAGCGCGCTGTGATCAGCTCTTTACCTCCCGCTTCTGTTACCCCGCTGCCAATCGGCAGCCCGGCGGCGCGAAAGTCGGCATACTGCATCACTTCGGCATGCTGGCGGAAGTAGTTGAGCTCAGTATCGAGCGCGCACTGGGCGCTGACCGACAAGCCGGCCCGGTTGCGGTAGTAGAGTAAGGAGCGCAACAAACGCGCCACCCCGCCTTCTTCGTCCCGTAGCCTGGTGCGCTAGCACTCAGAGTATGCTTCGGCCTCAGTGCCCTGGCCGAAGATCGCTTCTGCGGCTGTATGCAGGTGGGTGGCCGCATGATAGAAATCCAGCACCCAGACCGCCTCGGGATAGTGGGTGGCGAAGAAGTCCCAATTCCACGGCGCCCCGGCCCCTAAACAGACGTGCAGGGCATCAGGGTAGAGTGCTTTGACCCGGTCCACGCGAGTGGTAAACCGCTGCGCGAAGGTGGCCTTGCCGGCCTCGGGCATGGTCCCGAGGTACTCCGGGTGCACCCGCTCCCCGGTCTTATCGTACAGGGCAATGGTGCCACACATAGCTTCCTTGTAGGCTTCGCCGACCAAGGGCATCGTCGTGCCATCCACGCCCGTGACCAGGGTCGCCACAGAAGCAGGAGCCACCGCCGTGTCTAGGTGCCAGGCCTCATGTTTCTCCACCGCGAGCGGTCCGACCTGTTGGGCAAGGTGGTGCAAGTAGGAGGCGGACAGCGCCACCCCGTGGCTCTTGGCCAAGTCCTGCGCGACTTCGCCTGCTGGGGCACTGGCAAGCTTGAAACTCACGACTTCGGTCAACAACGGCGTGGCCGCACCAAAGCTCAACTGGCAGTTGCGTTCCAGCGGGCACAGCGTCGCGCCGCCGGCGCTGGTCTGAGAGAGATGACGGGAGAGGACTACCTCACCATAGAGGGTTTGGTAGTGGCCCGGCGAGGTCTCCTGCCGATAGTAGGTCTTGCCCTCCCATTCCAGTGTCGGGGCCTCCACGGCTTTGCTGCGCAGCAGGTGCACGGTCAATTCTTGTCCAATCAGCTTGAGCAGCTCACGCACCTGCACCTCGCCCTCATAGAACGACGCCTGCTCGATGTCGTCCCAGTTCAGGCCCTGGATAGTAATGGTCAGTTCGTGTGTCCCAACGTTAGTGTTTATGCTAGCTTTCACTTCGGCCCTCCCATGGTGTCTGGTCGCCACCACACACCGGTTTGTAGTTCGTGGGGAGGGCCGATTTTACTGCTTCTACTCTGCTTCTCGCTACATCAGGACAAAATTACACCCGATTGGCCTCACTCCCACGGTACCGTTCACTCCCACCGAGGTGGAGTTCAATTTTGCCGGGCCTACGACTCCGCCGGCCCCAATCTTCCCGGGAGTGAACACCTTGTTACTCTCGGCGTCGGACATCCCCGTGCCCGACGTGGTGGCCTTAGCGGCGACCTGCAAAAGTAACGATGGTATCCCGCTGACGGTCAACATTCCGGGGAATACTGGGACAGGAGCGTTCGCGGTGGCCACGTACAACGTCGGCACGGCAGGGGACCTCACCGTGACCGCTGATACTAACGGGGGCAGTTTGCCAGTCTCGCTCACAGTGTGTCAGACGAACCCGGTGACGGGGGCCTGCCTGGCGCCGCCCAGCGGCAGTGTGGTGGCGACGATGGGCGCGGGGGCGACGGCGACGTTTTCCCTTTTCGTGAAAGGGAGCGGGACGGCGATTCCCTTTGACCCGGCGACCAAGCGAATCTTCGTGCGGTTCAAAGATGGCAGTAATGTCACGCGTGGCGCGACTAGTGTGGCGGTGCGCACGCATAGCCCGGCCTGCGCGCCGTAGACCGGGTGGATACAAAAGGAGGGGCAGCCCTCTGTGGCTGCCCCTCTGGCTTGCGAGAAAACGCCACAACGACTGTATAAGACAATAGGAGCGCGAGCAAGAATCTGTTCCGTCGAAGGTCGCGCTCCCAGGAGACACCCATAGACGAATCCCTCGAGCACCCCTCCAGAAAATTTTTGTGGGTCGCAGCCGCCTCTGCTTGCGAGAAAACGCGGCAACCACCGTATAAGCCTAGAGGGCGATCTTCGCCCTGCATATTACTTTCAATCAGGCCCCCAGAGATATGTCTGGCGGCCTTGCCCAGGAAGTGTGGGTACAAGGAGTACGCGATGCGAACGAACAGACGGTGGACCCAAAGGTTACTACCCACGGCCATTGTC
>JBGPOI010000280.1:0-6700 GCA_041487975.1 Binatia bacterium
CTCGATGGTATGTTCCAGGAGGCACTGCGCTCTTTTGACTCCTTTCAGGGAAAGCAGATCGAACCGACTTTGGCCGAGGAAATTCGTGTGAAGGGGAGAAAGATCTACGAGATCTTTAGCCGCGAGGTCCAGGCTTATCAGACTTTGCGCAAGCAGAACCCCAGGGGTGCGAGAGACCTCGCGGGGCGAATACACCTGCGGTACGGTGTGGATTTCTGGCGGGTGATTGCCAAGAAGTAGGCTGCGGTTGAGTGGAGCGGAGAATGAGAGATGAGGGGGAGTGAGGCAGGACAAGACATGACGAAGCAAGTGGATAGACCTCGTGTAGTGTCAATAATCGGCACGCGGCCGGAAGCCGTGAAGATGGCGCCGGTGTTGCTGGAACTGGCCCAGCGGCGGGACCGGATCGAATCGCTCTTGGTCTCTACGGCCCAACATCGGGAGATGCTGGACCAGATACTCTCCGTGTTCGGTATCGTGCCGGACGTCGATCTCAATATCATGCGCCCGAACCAGACCTTGTTTGACATTACCCACAGGACGCTCGATGGTGCGAAGGACCTGCTTGAACGCTTGTCTCCAGATCTGCTCCTGGTGCAAGGAGATACCACCGCAGTCTTCGCGGCCAGTCTGGCCGCCTTCTACTTGAAAATTCCTGTCGGCCACGTAGAGGCGGGATTGCGCTCATATGATCTCGCCCATCCCTATCCGGAGGAAATGAACCGGCGCTTTGCCGGCATGGTCGCCACGCTGCACTTCGCGCCCACGCCGCGAGCCCGACAGAATCTGTTGCGCGAAGGAGTCGCGTCCGAGCGAATCTTCGTCACTGGCAACCCCGTGGTGGATGCGCTGCAGGTTGCCCTCCCCAAGCTGAGGGAAGGCGGCATTGAGGGGATTCCTCCAGAGGCATTGAGAGATGGGAGAATAATCCTGTTGACCGCTCACCGCCGAGAAAATCATGGCAGCCCTTTGCAAAACATCTGCCTGGCAATCCGTGAACTACTCAGCTTGCATCCGGATGTTCGCTGTGTCTATCCTGTTCACTTGAATCCGCAGGTGCAACAGACGGTCTATCGTCTCCTTGGTGGAGTCGAGCGCGTACACTTGATCCCACCGCTCGCTTACTGGTCTTTCATCCAGCTTCTGGCGCGCAGCTTCCTTGTCCTCACCGACTCTGGCGGAGTCCAAGAGGAAGCGCCCTCCTTCGGCAAGCCGGTGCTGGTGTTGCGCAAGGTGACCGAGCGACCTGAGGCTGCCGAGGCTGGGTTGGCCAAGGTGATTGGGACGGATACGCAAACGATCATTGCCGAGACCTCCGCTCTGCTCGGTGACGCGGACCTCTACGCCCGTATGGCTCAGAGAGCAAACCCGTATGGCGACGGTAAGGCTGCCCGGAGGATCGTTGACGCGATCCTCGGTTATTTTGCCGGGACACCAGACAGATGAGAGTCTTGCTCTTTGGCTTCCTGCCTCTATGGGCTGTTTTGCTGGTCGATAGTGGGCTGAAGCTCTTTCTCTTGGCAGTGCGTCTATGGCAGCGGCCGGATCAAGAAGGAAAGGCAGAGGCGCCGACGGCCCCCCCTCACTTCTTGTCTTTTGCTCTGCTGATTCCTGCTCATAACGAAGAGGGAGTGATCGGTGAGACCGTACGACAACTCCGGGCGTTGCCCTATCCGCCTGAACGATTCACCGTGATCGTGATTGCCGACGGCTGTACCGACCAAACTGCCCGGCAGGCGCGAGAGAATGGCGCTACGTGCGTGCTGTGGGCTGAACCGACCGGTCGCAAAGGACGGGCGCTGTCACGGTTTCTCACTGCGGAGCGCGAGCGACTCAACGTCTTTGATGTCGTGGTGATCTGCGATGCGGATACGCGGCTACACGCCGCTGCGCTGCTCTTTTTAAACCAGGCATTTCTGCATGGGATGCAAGTGGGACAAGGCAAGGTGAAAAGTGATCCGCAGTCTTCTTCTCCCCTTGGCGCTTTAGTGGCTTTGTCTGAAGCACTCTCACAAGAAATTGACGACTGCGCTCGCAAGTTCTTGGGCTGGCCGGTGCCGCTGCGGGGAACGGGGATGGCGTTTCGTCGGGAGATTTTGCAAGAGTTCGGCATCCTGCCGCACACGCGAGCGGAAGATATGGAACTCTCTCTGCTCCTCAGTCTCTATCGGGTGCCGGTGACGTTTGTGCCGGAGGCGGTTGTGTACGATCCCAAGCCGACGGACGTGTCAGCCGCCACGCGGCAGCGGGCGCGTTGGTTTCAGGGGCATTGGGAAGTGGTGCGAGAGTATTGGCAGGAGATTCTCTCTGTACTTAGGAAGGGCAATTGGGGAGAGCGGGCACTCCTCTTTTCTCTCTTATTGCGACCCCGTACGCTCTTCATCGCTGCCAAGGTGATAGTTCTGTTGGCTTGTTTCTTTCTGGCTCCGGTATTGTCTCCCGGGATGTGGCTGCTCGTCGGTGCCGGCGCGAGTTTCGCCCTGCTTGCCGACCTCATCTATTACCTGGTTGGCTCCGTGATAATAACTGACAGTGATAACAGAAGATCACTGTGGCGCTTTGCCCTCTACCTGCCGATTTGGGTAGGGGCGCTGGTGTTGTCGATCTTTTCCACGAAGAGGTGGCTCAGTGTGCGCGATCGAGGTGTCCCGCGGTGATTTTCCTTTTTCCTTACATGGCGCGGTGGCGGGCGGTCAACTGGACCCGCTATCACCAACTCTTGACTCATCTCTGTCACAAAGGACATCAAGTCATCGTGCTGGAACCGCCTCCCCTGACGCTGAGCGAGACCAATTTCATTGATCTCGACATCGCGCTGCCCGAGGGGATGTCCGTCATCCAGGTTCCGGTCCCACTCTGGCAAGTCAAAACCCCTTGGAAGAAACTAGTCAAACGCGGCCTCTACACGCTGGCGTGTCGGAGTGTGATGCGCGCAATCATGGCTGCTCATCCCATCGACGTCGTGATCCTCTATAACTTGCCGCAGTGGGCCTTGCTGCAAAAAGGGTCATGGCTGACGGTCTTTGATATGGCTGATGACTTAACGGCGATGCTGGAGCACGAACTGGGCTGGCTGGGAAACCGGGGAATCCGCCGCATAGCTGAGGTGTTGCAGAAGCGCATGGTCACACAATGTCAGCTGGTGACCACCGCTTCTGTCTGTTTGCAGGAGCGGCTGGGTGAGAAGGCGGTTGTGGTGCCTAATGGCGTGTGTCTGCAAGAGGTGGCCGGTAGAGACGGAGAGAAACTCCGTGCGCAGTATCGACTGCCCATTGTCGGATACCTCGGGGCGTTCGAGTATTTCGTGGACTTCGAGATGGTCCTGACGGCGGCGCGTTCCCTCAAAGAGGTGACCTTTCTCTTGGTGGGAGCTGGCAGAGAATTTGCCACGGTCAGCAAGACAGTTGCGCAAGAGGGTCTCAGCAACGTGGTTCTTCCCGGTCCCGTGCCGCATCACCGCGTGTTCGACTACATCGCCGCCATGGATATCTGTCTTATTCCCTTTCAGCAATCCGCAGTCGGGGAAGCTGCCTGCCCACTGAAACTCTTCGAGTACGCGGCTGCGCAGCGGCCGGTGATTAGCACGCCGGTGCGGGAGGTACAGACGATCGGCAAGGAGTTCGTGACTTTTGCCAGCGATGCGCGGGAACTCGAACAGGCGATCAACGACCTGCTCCACTCTCCGCAACGGCGCGCCACGCTGGTGGCCAAAGGGGTTGAGGTCGTGCGACGTCAGTACACCTGGGACGCGTTGACCGAGCAGTTTTTGCGCCTCGTGGAGACGGCCAGGGGTAGGATGTCCGCTACGCATGCCTAAGGCTGAAGGCGGAATGTGGGGAGTGTGGGAAGAAAGGCTCAGACGGACGCTGCTGTCACTCTTTTTTATCTCCCTCAGCATCTCGATTGCGTTGCAGCAGACCATGCTAGGGCTGCTCCTGGCATTTGCCGCCTACACAGCTTGGCGCAACCAGGACCTTCCTACGAGCCCTCTGGGTCGCCCACTTCTGGGGGTTCTCGCCGTCCTTTTGCTTTCCACGTTCTTGAGCCCGGCGGTTTTGACCTCGCTGGCTGGGTATCACAAACTGTGGCTGGTGGGCGCCTTCTTTGTCACCTATTACCTGGTGAGGAGCCCGCAGGAAGGCTGGCGACTAGTGTCTCTGATGGTCATAGTGGCTGTTGTGGTCGCTGCGTATGGGATTGTGCAGCATTTCACCGGCAGCGATCTGACTCGGCAACTGCGTGGAAAAGAATCCAGTCTGACGCCTTTTTGGTTTGGTCAGGAAGAAGGGTTTCGCGTTAAGGGCTTATTGCCCTCGGGCATCACCTACGCTCATAGCCTAGCCTTTCCCCTCACGTTTCTGACGGCACGACTCTTTGCGCCTGATCTGCGCTGGCGCGAGCGACTGGTGTTACTGGGCGGGTGGGGACTGATGGTGTTCGCTCTCCTCTTTTCTTTGACTCGGGGTGTGTGGTTGGCCTACCTGGTCGTGCTCGGCGTGCTTGGCGCGATCAAAGGCGGCAGAGCGGTGCTCGCCGTGGGAGCGTGTGGAGTGCTGCTGGGCTTGTCTCTTCTCGGTGCCGGCTCAGGGGTGCGTGAGCGGGTCACGCAGATATTCGATCTCAAGACCAATATCGGGCGCAGCCAGATCTGGCAAGCAAATCTCGACATGATCAAGGACCGCCCCTGGTTCGGTTGGGGCTACGGCAACTACAGAAAATTCCGCGATCCCTATTATCAGCGTTACCCTGAAGCGGACACTACCGCGCATGCACACAATAATTTTTTGCAGATGTGGGTGGATAGTGGTCTTGTGGGGCTGGGTGCATTCCTTTTGCTCTTCTGGGTGATTCTGCGAACCGGGTGGCAAGCGTACCATCTTTTCCCCGCCGAGGCGGAACCGCTGCGCAGCCTCGCGCTTGGCGGCACGCTCGGCGTCCTCGGGTTTCTGCTTGGCGGCCTGACCCAGTACAATTTCGGCGATGGCGAAGTCGTCATTGTCTTCTGGGCGACCGTGGGGATTGTCATGCGTGTACGTGAGTGGGTAGAGGGAGAAGCGGTCAGGGGCTAAGTCCAGGTCATCCCTGGTTGTCGGACTCATGGCAGGAAGATTCTTTTTGGGATAGTACTTTGACGGGGCTCCCCTCAATTCCTAAGAAACTATAGCTTATGACTCTCAATAGTCCTAATCTATCAGCTTCCACGCGTCGCTGCTCGCTAATCGTAGCCTTACTCGCTGTCGCAATTTTTGCCCTTGTCGTCATCGCGGCCACCGACGAGCCGCTTCAGCCTCAAATGTCTTACGATGGGCCGACCTACCTCAGTATCGCCGAACATCTTTTGACCAGGCACAGGCTGCCTCCTCTCGAAATGCGTCCTCCCCTTTATCCCATGCTTCTCGCACTCTCGCTCTGGATCGGTGGCGAGAACGGCCTTCAGTACCTTGTCACCTTTCAGGTCAGTTGCTGGATTGCTTGTGCTGTCCTGGTTGCTATCCTCACCTATCAAATCTGTAAGAATCTGGCGCTAGGGGTGCTTACCGGAATACTCTACACAACGCTTTTTGAAACTTACTCCCTGATTCCGTTAATCTACGCCGAAACAACAGCTGTCGCCCTTGCCCTTGCATCTGCCTCGACATTGATTGTCGCCACCCGAGTGGCTGGCACGCTTCGAATCGCCCTCCAATGGGGATCCGCTTTTCTCACGATTGGCGCAGCCTACGGTCGCCCTATCTTTCAACTGCTACTTCCGATTTTCTTTATTTTTGTCACGGTAGATTCCCGATGGGGACTCGGAGAACTCCGGAAGCAGCTCATCCCACTCACCCTCGTAGCGTTTGTCGGCCTTGCTCCCTGGTATGTTGCCCACAAAGTGTTTCGGGGCGCATGCTTTTTCACGAAGGGCTTCGGCTACTCCCTCACTAACTACCTGGGCGATAGACGGCTGCTGGGGCATTTTCCAGCAGAGTACGAGGAAGTAGGGCGTGCATACGCGCAGCGCTTTGTATCCAAGCTTGATCGACAGTATGTCGGCTGGTGGGAGGTCTTCCCTGACTGGGCACAGCTCTACGAGAAAAGGATGGGTTCGAAACTACCAGCAGACCTCATCGACGCCGATATGGCCCATACCTCGCTCGCCGTGCTCCTCCGCAATCCCCGCTATTATGCCATGAGGTGGTGGGAAACCTGGAGCGAATTCTCTACTTCCGCTTCCGGGGTGCCAGCAGGTCGATTCTCTCCGATTCGGCTCATGGGGTCTCTGTGGCGGGTGTTCTGGAAATATCTTGGCTTGTGGCTGCCGTTCGCGCTGATCATTGGCGAGGTCGGATTCCAGGCATTCATCAGGAAATTTCGTCCCGAGAGGTTCCTACCAATTGCCGTTTATCTCACGATCGCTTTCTTTAGCACTGCCATAGAACCCTGGCCTGGACAGATCCGCTACCGATCTGGAATCGAGGCATTTCTTCTCGTGGCGTTGATGGGAAACATTGCCGGGTGGATCAGCTCCCGATCTTGATTCGCAGCTGAAGCGTCGGGACTCGGTACAGCAAAAAACGGCGCTTCCGTTGCCTTACCGGTTCCGTATTGTGGAGATGTTGAAAGATTGCAAAAACGACGGTCAAGCTCCGCTGACATCTGGCCGTGCTTGTGAGACCCAAACACCGATGGTTCCTACTGCTCAGAGATATAAGGTATGAAA
>JBGPOI010000281.1:0-6690 GCA_041487975.1 Binatia bacterium
AACCCGTTTTCACAAAGGAGGATCTCGTATGGGAGAAATCTTCGGTATTGGCACTTCTCACGTTCCGTATCTGATGAGCGCGCCGGAGAACATGGTGCGTCTGCGTCAGATGATCGGTAAAATGGTCGAGCGCCTGGAAGGCCGGCCCTGGCAGGACCCGCCCGAAGCCCTCGCCCAGTTGGGTGAGAACCCGATGGAGGTGGGGAAGGAACACCACCGCTTGCATTGGCAGGCGTTCGCTCAGCTCAAGGCCTATATCGATGAAGTCTCCCCGGATGCCATTTTGCTGATCGGTGACGATCAGGCGCAGTGCTTTCAGGCGAACAATTTGCCTCCCTACGCAATCTACGTGGGGGATCAGGTAGACGCAAAACCATTTTATATGTCCCGCTTCCCGGGAGATGCCGAGTATATCCAACAGACCTGGGGGGTCGCACCGGATCATCGCTATCTATGGCCGTGTCACTCAGAGTTATCAGTCGCCATCCGTGATGAGCTGATCCGCAGTGGGTTCGACATCGCGTCCTCTAACGACCTGAACAGCGATCGCTGGCAGTACGGGTTAGGACACGCCCATGCCAACACCCAGCTCTTTTTGCACAATGACGACGGCAAGTACCCGATCATTCCACTCTTTATCAATTGCTACGGCAGCGACCTCAACATCTTCGGGACCATGGCGTCTGGCCAGAGTATAGAAGCCCAGGCCACGGCAGGGTATCCACCGGCGCCGAGTTCCCGGCGCCTGTACGAAATGGGCCGGGCGATTCGCAACGTGCTGCTGCGTCGCCCCGAGCGCGTGCTGGTCTGCCCCAGTTCCACGTGGTCGCACACCTGGCTGACCAAGAAGCACCACCGCATGCGCATGGATGTAGAGGGGAACCTGGAGAAAATGCACTGGTTTGAACGGGGGCAAGCGAGCCTGCTGGCCGAATACGACTCGCCGGACATCGAGAACAATGGCGATCACGAGCTGCGCAACTGGATTGTCGCCGCGGGGATCATGGGCAGCCGACCGCTGGAGGTGACATGGCAGGTGATCTCCTGGGTATCTACCGGCTTTCGCGTCTTTGGCATCTGGCGCTAAGGTGAAGAGAAACGGGGAATCGGAGAATGGGAGAGAGAACGAAACGGCGAAACAGTGAAGGGGTCACCGTTTCCCCGATTCTCCGTTTCTCCGATTCTGTTCTATGTGTGCTGAAAGCTGAGGGCTGATAGCTGACTGCGAGACGAAGGGGCAAGGCATGCGCGTCATCGATATGCACAATCATATGGTCGCCTCGGAAGTGGTGACCTTTCTCGAACGCGAGGGCGAGCGGTACGCCACCCGTCTCATCGAACGCGACGGGAAGCGTTTTTTCTTAATTCAAGACACCGCACTGCGCCCGATCAGCGATAAGATTACCCAGGCCGAAGCTCGCCTCGGCGATATGGATGCCGAAGGCGTAGATGTGCAAGCCGTTTCCTGCGTGCCGTTCCTGATGTATCCGGAAGTGACACCGGAGTTAGGCTTAGCCATCGCGCGGGTCAATAACGATGCGCTGGCCGCCGCGTGTACCAAGCATCCTGACCGTTTCGTTCCTCTCGCGACCGTGCCGCTGCAAGACCCTGCGGCTGCGGCGGTCGAGCTAGAACGGGCGGCGAAACTTGGCTTGCGCGGAGTCGAGATCCCGCCAAACGTGCAAGGGCAAGGACTCGACGAGCCGCAGTTTGAGGTGTTCTGGGAAGCGGCGGAGGCGCTGCAAATGGCGGTCTGCATCCATCCGTTTGAAGCGGCGCCGCGCGGGATGCTGGCCCGCTATTTCTTGGGAAACCTGGTGGGCAATTTGTACGACACCGGCCTGGCGGCCGCGTTGCTCATCTACGGTGGTGTGCTGGAACGGCATCCGGCTCTGCGCGTGGTTCTCTACCACGCCGGTGGTGCGTTTGCCAGTCTGATCGGCCGACTCGATATGGGATATGCTCTCGTTCCGGAATGCCGCTCGGCCATTCCGCGTCCACCGTCTACTTATGTCGAGCAATTCTTTTTCGACATCATCGCCCACAATCGCAACCTGCTGCGCTACTTGACCGACACCTATGGAGCCGAGCGCTTGGTGGTCGGCAGTGATTATCCGCTCGCGGCTGGGTTGGCTCATCCTGTCGCTGAGGTCAAAGCTCTGGGACTCACGCCAGAAGCCGAGGAGGCGATTCTCGGCGGGAATGCCAGCCGGTTGCTGAGGTTGGATTGAGGAGGAGAAGGGAGCGACTCCTAGACGGACTTGCATTCTTCTGATGTAGGGGGTTGCTTCGTCGGAGCCGCAGAAGGGCTTGATGAATCAAGCCCCTACAGATTCTTGCCAAATCAGTAGCATGTGCCATGCGCACAGAAAGAGGCGGGCGGCAGGGCAGACGTACGCACAGCGCACGCTACGTTGACGGATTTAGCCTCTCAGCACGTGCCCAGGATAACTGCCTGTGTGATCTCCGTTTTCGGTCAGTATCTGTCCATTGACCACGGTACAGGTAATGCCTGTGGCCTTCTGCACTAACCGTTTCCCTCCTGCCGGCAGATCGTAGGTGACCACCGGCGCTAGAGCTGCCACCGGGTCTGGATCAAACACTACCAGGTCCGCCGCCAAACCCGGCCGGATAGACCCCGGTCTTTCAGCCCCAGAATCGCGGCCGGCATGGAGGTCAGTTTGCGCACCGCTTCTTCCAGAGACAGGACTTTTTCTCTCGCACCCAGTAGCCGAGCAGGTAAGAAGTGAAGCCGTAGCCGCATTCCGGGGCAGCGTGGGCACCAGCGTCGGAGAGCCCGATCACTGTCGCCGGACTCTGTAAGATCTCGCCTACCGCGCTTTCATCGCCGTTGGCCAGCACGGTAGTAAACTCCGTGGCCAGGTCTTCGTGCAAGGCTAAATCGCAAAAAGCCTCGAGCGGGTCTTTGCCCTGCGCCTGTGCCATCTCCGCAACCGTCTGCCCTTCCCAGCGTTTGTTCTCCGCGCGACAAAAGGGCTCCTCTATGTTAGAGTGTGGAAAAGGGGGAGGGTGATATTTTTGTTGCTCTCTCACAAAAGAATCGTCAGGTAGGAAATCTTTCCGTAGGGAGGAACGAAGGGACAGGACCGCCGCATGACTCACCCCCTCTCGATTACATTTCCTCGCGAGCCGATCGTCATCTATACCGCGATTACCGGAAACTACGACAGCCTGAAGGAGCAGCCGCGCATCGCGACGCATGGCGCAAATTGCATAGCGTTCGTCGACCGGCCATATCATTCCAGGGGCTGGCAGACCCGTCCTGTTCATGCAGGATTCGATAATCCTCGGCGCAACGCGAAGATCCACAAAGTTCTGCCGCACGTGTATTTTCCAGATGCACAGTACAGTCTCTGGATTGATGGCTCGGTGACGATCCGTTTCGATTTCCCAATCGAGCGGCTGATCGAGATCTATCTGGCCGATTGCGACCTCGCCGTGTTTCAGCATCGGAGGCGAACCTGCATCTATCAGGAGGCTAGCGTCTGCCTGCAGCAGCAGTTGGATACTCCTGACATCATCCTGCGCCAGATCGGTCGCTATACACAGGAAGGCTACCCATCCAATGCCGGCCTCGCCGAGTGTCCGATCCTCCTGCGACGACACACCGCCGCAGTGAACACGTTTAACGAGGTGTGGTGGGAGGAGATCCAGCGTGGTTCGATCCGCGACCAGCTGAGTTTTCCCTATGTCGTCTGGAAAACGGGATTAAGGGTGAGAAATTTTTCCGGGACTGTGTACGACCCCCTGCTCTTCTACCGCGGCACGCACGCCCGGTCGCTCTCGCGACGTGCATTTGCGGTGACCTGCCGTGCCTTCCTGGGTGGTTCGAGGCTCTTGGATGCTGCGCGGGTGAAATTTTCGAAAATACGCCAGAGGTCCAGCCACGCTCTCTCCCGGCTCCGCGACACTTCCGCACTGGCGGCAGCCCGGTCCGCACCCGGCAACACGTTGCCTTTGCCCACCGTGCGAGGTCGCAAGACCGTAGCCCTCGGCCCGGTGTGCGACGTGCCGTCGTGGCATTGGGTTGGATTCGACACAGCGCGTGAACTCTTGAAGTACTACGACGTCGTGCTTTATGACGCCTGGTCCGTGCTTCCCGATTGCGACGTTTTGTTCGTCGTCAAGGGACGACCGCCCGATGACTTCGTCGCCGAAGCTCGGAGCAAAAGCACGAAGCTCGTCTATTGCCCCGTTGACTTCTATCAGGACCCCTACCACCTAGCGCAAGATGCAGTTTTTCTGCGCGAGTGTGACATGGTGCTAGTGCATTGTGAGAGGCTGCTACCACTTGTGCAGCCGTACTGCAGCAACATCCATTTTATCGAGCATCACACACGATTCGCGCTCAAGGAGATGTCGGACTACAAAGACCGGGGGTACATCCTTTGGATCGGTGGGTGCCAATACGTGTCCTACCTGCTGAGGTGGCTCGCGTGTCACCCGATCGGGTACGAAATCAGAATCCTAACCAACATCGACAACTACCGGGCCCGGCACGAGGCGCGGCATCTCGCCAACGATATCGGCGTGAAGCTGAGGATATCGCGGACGACAACTGCCATCGCGGGCTGCCGAATAGTTCCGTGGTCCGAACGGCTCCAGGACGAGATGATGCGCGAGTGCAAAGCCGCGCTCGACGTGAAGATGACCGGGAACTTCAACCAAGACCACAAGCCGCCCACCAAAGCCCAGCAATACGTCGCCTCCAGCATCCCGTTTGCGGTGAACCCGGACAGCTCCCCGGCGGCATATTTTCGCACGCGAGGATTCGAGGTAGCCTCACCCGAGGACACCGGTCGATGGCTTTCGCGAGAATATTGGGAAGAGACGCGCATTTGGGGTGAACGGCTGCGGGGCTGGACCTCACTCGAAGCTGTGGGATGGCGATACCGGCAATTGATCGAGTCACTCTAGGCTTGCACGTGGTGAGGGGGAGCGCGCAGGCAGCGCTCGCTGCGCGCAAGGAAGATGGGCTTGGCGAGATGGTGGCGCAGATCGCAAATCAGGGTGTCGAGGAGAGAGCCTGGGCCTGTAACCGGACGAGCGCGAACAGCTCCCGCCTATGGTGGACGTGATCTGCGAGCGAAGTCGGACTCGGTGAGCTTTTTCATGTTGATAAATCAGATCCTAGTTCCGTGAGGTGCTTCTTGATCGCCTTCTCGTACTTCAGCATGTTCTCATCGACAAACTCGTTCTTGTCCTTGGCGGTGATTTCGACGAAGTAACGCAGGCATTGTTCTTCGTCCAGCCTCCATCGGTGATCTGGAGGCGCATCGGAGAGTGTGTATGTAACGTCACCGCGCTGTACCCTCTTCATGTGGGTGCGGAAAGAGCGGCAGTGGTAATGATTCACGCGAGCCACTCGTGTTTTTCCGGGATAGAGGGAATCACGAAAAGGCTTCTTGTTGGCATCGACACGCCAGTATCCTTCCTTGAGATAGCAGAAATGGGCGGAGGTAATTTCGGCAATGGCCTCCGTTTTACTGATCGTCTTTGTCATTCGACCGGGTTCGCGCATACGCCGTGTGAGTGAAGCGGTGACCAGCCCTGGGGGATCGTCATAGTAACCATTATGACCGAACAGATGCCAATGCAAAGAAACTGCGCCAAAAGGCCCAAATTCTCTCAGAAATGTCTTTAGACTCTTGTGTTTTCCTAACACAATGAACTCATCCACATCGATGAAAGCAACCCAGCGATACCCTGAGGTGATCCGCGACAGAGAATCCGTGTACGCTTTGGTCTGCTGGCTGCGTCCTGGTAAGGTTGTGCTTTTTCCGAACCAGTCGATGACCGTGACATATTCGGCGTGCGCCTTGACGAAATCCCTTACAGGAAGATCCGGATCATCATCATAAAGGAAGAAGTGATCGACGCCTAAAAGACGGTGATAGGCGAGCCATTCATGTAAAAATCGGTTTTCATCGCGAAGTATCGCAACGATGCAGACGTCCGCCCGACATTTGTCGTCTTCGGAGGTGTCACCAAACACGCGGAGGACAAAATAACAGGGCGTAGGGAAGAGATACATCAGTCGGCGTGCGAGCCCACGACGGTAATACTTTTCAAACTGGAGGAAACGGTCTTTCCCAGCTCTTAGACTCTTGCCTGCTGATCGACAAACGTTGATGATAAGGACTACCTTTTGCGATAGAGTCATCGAGAACTCCGCAATTGCTTCGTAGGCTGGAATGAGCAACAAATTCCAGCGCTGGGCTTCGTTCGGCTCAACTCAGCCTGCTTTGCTGGGTCCGCCCGTTGCCTTGCTTTTCCCCAAGGCTTTTCCTAAGACGAACACTAGCTCGCAGTATGAAGGAGAACACGTCATGATCAAAGTGCTCTGGTTTTTGAGCGTCCCGACCCATCTCACGCTTGAACAGTTCGAGGATTGGTACCTCAACACCCACACATGCATAGCGAAAGGCATGGAGGGAATGCGGCGGTATGCCATCAATCGAGCCCTCCGCCGACAGCCATTGTTCATCAGCAGAGAGCAGCCCTTGACCCACCGCATCGCCGAAGTGTGGTGGGATGATGTCAAAGCCGTTGAGGTCTGCTTCAACTCGCCCGGTGGCCTCGCGGACCTCGGTGACGGCGTCAGCAACATCGGCATCAAGAGTGATTCTCTGCCAGTGATCCTCTTTGTCGAAGAGACTGAGCATCCCG
>JBGPOI010000282.1:0-6685 GCA_041487975.1 Binatia bacterium
CTAACACTCAGCGCTCAGTTGCCGCGGCCGCACCTGAAGACGTTGAATCCCGTGCTATCCAAGTAACGCGGCCCGGTCAACTGCAGCGCGTTAGTTAAGCCAACGTCACTTGACCTGCACGGAAATCAAGGGTCAAACTCTGGCCGCGAAAGAAGTCCAGACCAAGCAGTCCATCAATACCCGCGCTCGGTGGTAAGGTGTGCCCCAGCACTGGAAAGTCGGTGCGCTCTTGTCCCAGGGCCGCAATTTTGTCCAGCGGAACGCGAGGCACAAACTCGACCCCACTTCCTGTGGTTACCTGTATGCGGTCCGGCACGAGGGCCGGATCGTAGCCGATAGTGACCAACAGCCCTACGTTCACTACAGTGCCCGTCGCGCCGGTGTCGAGCGCCAGCCGTAATACAATACTACCAGCAGGTCCCCACAACTCGGCGCGAACAATGATCAACCCTTGCTGCGAGTCAAAAGGAAAGCTCATAGCACGACCGCTGTGTTTTTGGGCAGCTTGCCTGTATACAGCATGGCGGACCGCCTGGGACGCAACTCCACAGCTTTGCGATAGACTTCCTCTCGATCCTTACTGTGCCAGAGCACCTTGCCGCTTTGCACTTCTAGGGCTTCGTTGGTCTGCGGATCTCCAACTAAGATCCACTCAGAGTCGAATTGGGCTTCAATTTGGGCAATAGTCAGGACTTCTTCCATAATTGTGGTCCTCCAAGGAAAATTATAGAACCTGATAGCCCTGGGCGCGAGGGAGGTTTCACGGCCTTGAGTCCACCGGGCCGAGGGGAGGTCCAGCGTTCCGTTCCATGTCGCGGTTAGGCAACGCCGCTCTGACTTGATGGGCAATGCTACGCTTTTGCCCACCCTACCTGACTCATTGCCCAGGCTGTTAGGCAGCGCACTGAGGTAAGGAGCCCGACCCACGGCGATGAGCCCTTTTCGGTCTATGAGCACACCCGGTCGTCAGCGTTCTCCTACGAGCATGATCGCTACTGCTTTGCCATCCTTGTCGCCAGCGATCTTGAACGTGCCATACGTCAGTGTTTCAGATCCGTCTTTGTGCGATCGAGTCGCGCCCGGTGTTCCGAAGGCGGTGGGAATACAGGGCCAGGTCGTGCAATCAAGCATTTTCCTCCTCTGCCGTTTGTTCTGTTCTAAGAATGTAGAAATGCAAGACCTGACCCTATTTTCATCCGCGAGGGCGAAGCCCCGCTTCATGACAGCTAACGTAAGCATCAGGCGCGGGGCGGGTCATTCCGACTCGCCTGAATTAGCCGGGCGTAGCCCCGTCGCCTGCATACAGTTTGGGTGCGTGCTTGCTTACGCTACCTGGACTGCGAATTGAACACCCACGCGCGGTGCTGGTAATCCGCGTAGTAACCCTTCGACACTTAAGTCTTCGTCTACCTCCGGCCAGTGAATTCCATACCCACCGCCTGCTATCTTCCATTTCGCGCGTTGTTGCGGCGTTGCATGTAATAGCCGGGGATACCAGGCTAAAGGCACAATAATAGTTCGTCCGTCAAGCAAGTCGACGCGGAGCGTGTCTCGCGTACAACGGACACTCTTAACTCGTTGACCCGGTTGCACGTCCATACTCTTTGTCCCACCTTTCAAGTAACTCAGCCTGATGCTCGCTCACAATCTTCTCGATTTTGCGTTAGGTTTGTTACCGGCGGGTATCGCTAGTGGCCTCGTATACAACGAAGGCTAAGCTAACGACGAGCACCGCTAGTGATGCTACAACGATCCATGCCATTACAAATCCCTCAACTGCCTCATGCGACGAAAAGCTATCCGATTAACCCACACTATCCCAAGGCCAATAGCGACAACCGTAACAAAGGCTCCTACCACTATGAGTGTTCGGGCAGTGGTGTAGTTTTGCGCCAGCCAACCAATAAGTGACACTTCAATAGCGATCAGAGCGGCGAAAACCAGCTTGAGCCACCCGACTTCTTCCTTAATTTGGTCTGCCTCAGACATGAGTAGAGATTAGCAAACCTAACTAGTGAGTATACTATCATCCACCTGGCTGTATATCTCGGTAACCGTTAAGATTAGAGAACAACAAAATCTCGAACACTATCCACCAGTAACCCAAGCTTTGTCAAGTCTTGCCTCCCCGGCAAAGGCCGCCAGAAGGTAGGCCGGAATAAGCGGAGCGTTTCCGGCATAGAGCTGACGTCCTTATATCCCAGCAGTTCCTGGACCGTGCGGATGTCATAGCCGTCCTCCAGCAAGTGTGTCGCAAAGGAGTGGCGCAAGGTGTGGCAGCCGGCGAGCTTGGATAGACCAGCTTTACGGCAGGCTTCTTTGACCGCCTTCTGCAGGACGGTTTCGTGGAGGTGGTGCCTACGAATCATGCCAGAGCGGGGGTCAGTGGAGAGCTTTGCGGCGGGGAACACAAACTGCCACCCCCACTCCTTCGCCGCATTGGGATATTTCTGTGCCAACGCATTATGTTCCAGTGCGTGGGATATACGGTCGCTGCACAAACTTCGTGCTAAACAGTATTGGGGGAAGGTTGGGATAGGGGCTGCCGCGGCTTCAGCTCTACCCTACGCCCCCTCACCCTGTCCCTCTCCCACGAGGGGAGAGGGAACTCATACTCGCAGGGGAGTAGATGAGGGCTACGGCCAGAACATCTTCCTGGCCTGCTTCATTAGTTCCGGCCGGAAGTCCGGGTGGGCGATGCTGATGAGCGCCTCGGCTCGCTGGCGCTGAGTTTTGCCCTGCAAATTCACGACACCGAACTCGGTGATGACGAAGTCCATGTACTGTCTGGGTGTGGTCAGCGTGCTGCCCGGCTCCAACATTGGCACGATGCGCGAGAGCTGACCTTTTTTCGCCGTCGCCGGCAGGACCATAATCGAGCGTCCACCTTTGGAGTACATTGCCCCCATCATGAACGCCATCTGCCCGCCGATGCCCGAGTACATCTGCGGTCCGATCGACTCGGCCGCGGCCTGACCGGTGAGATCAATGGCCAGAGTACTGTTGACGGCGACTTGGTGATTCTGAGCGGCGATGGTCGGAATAGCATTGGTGTAGAGCACGCTATACAGCTCAAAGGCTGGGTTGTTATCGACGAACTGCAAGTCTGCCGCACCCACGACCATTGCCGCGACCGCTTTGCCCTGGTGCATGGACTTGTATTTGCCGTTGGCCACGCCCCGCTTCACCAGTTCGACGTGGGTCACGGTCATGAGTTCGGAGTGAATCCCCAGATCGTTTTTGTCCATCAGAAAATAGCCGACCGACTCCGAGATTCCACCGATGCCCATCTGCACGGTGTCGCCATCGCGGATGAGCGAGGCAGCAAACTCACCGATCACTTCCAGCGTGCCGCGCTCCGCTTCGGGCGGTGGCGGAGTGCCCATGCTGAAGGCCTGCGTTTCTTCGACCAGGTAGTCGATCTCCGAAACGTGGATCCAGTTATCACCGTGTGTGCGGATGAACGTCGGATCGACCTCCGCGACAAACAGCTTGGCGTTCCGAGCGACATCCTTGTTGTACCACAGGGCATTGCCGAAGCTGCAATAGCCTTTGTCGTCCGGTGGCGACACCACGCCGAAAAAGACGTCCGGCTCCCAGGTATTGGTGCGGCCATCTTCCATTTGCTTGGCGTACTGCGGGTAGTCCACCGGCATGAAGTCCACGTAGTGTTTCTGCATGCCTTGCCGGCAGCCAGCGCCGACGTAATCGACAATCAGGTTGAAGGACTGATCGTACCCGGGCTCATTCCAGATGGGGTGATTGTTAAGCGGATAACACTGGATCACGGTGACGTTTTCAACTTCCCCTTTGCGCTTCGCCAGGGCATCAAGGATAGGAATCGGCGGCCTGCCGATATGTAAGCGCACTAGGTCGCCGGATTTGACCAGCTTGGCCGCGGCTGCGGCGGAAATGAGCTTGTCTTTGTAGCGAGTTTGCCAAGGTTCCATAGGTCCTCCTAACCCACCAGGCTATGTCCACCATCCACAAACAATGTTGAGCCGGTCATGAAGGTGTTGGCGTCCGAAGCGAGAAAAATGATCGCGGGCTTGATCTCCTTTGGGTCACCGACCCGTTGCATGGGAATACGCTCGATGATCCCCTTCCCGCCTTTAGTCTGCCAAAAGTCTGCGTTCATCGGCGTCTCGAAGTAGCCGGGACACAGCGCGTTGACACGAATGTTATACCGCGCCCACTCCAAGGCCAGGGTGCGAGTGAAAGACACCAGCGCGGTTTTTGTCGCGGCATAGGCGCTCATATAGCGAGCGACGATTTTGGCGAAGAGCGAGGACACATTGATGATGGTGCCCTGCTGGCGTTTGATCATTTCGGCGCCGACGTGCTTGGAGCAGAGCACCGGCCCCTTAAGATTGAGGTTCATGTAACGGTCCCACTCTGCCTCCTGGAGGTCGAGAATCGGGGTCGTACCACCGATGCCGGCGTTGTTCACCAGAATGTCGATCTTGCCGAACTCGGCCATGACCTGCTGCACCATAGCGGCGATGTCAGGTTCTTTGGTCACGTCAGCGGCCACACCGATGACTCGCCGGCCGGTGGCGTCGCGTATCTCGGCGGCGACCTTGTCGAGGTCAGCCTGGGTGCGGCTGATCAGGGCCAAATCGGCGCCAACTTCCGCCAGGGCGTGAGCCATTTGCTCACCCAGCCCCTTGCTCCCGCCAGTGATAATGGCGGTTTTGCCTGTGAGATCGAAATAGGGAAGCATCATCCAACACCCCTCAAAGAGTAGGGTGCGCTGTGCGCACCGATAAGATGGTGCATAAAATGCACCCTACAAAGAGAAGACCCTTCATTTTCCACTCATCACTCTTCACTGCTGCGTCAGCAGCCCAACTGCCGCGCAATCACCATTCGCTGCACCTCGCTCGTGCCCTCACCGATCGTCAGGATCTTCGAGTCAAGATAAAAGCGAGAAACCGGAAATTCGCGCGTGTAGCCATAGCCGCCGTGGATTTGTACCGCCTCCTCGGCAGCTTTGACGGCAATCTCCGACGCCGCCAGTTTCGCCATCGCCGCTTCGGTGGCAAACGGCCTCCCCTGGTCGCGCAGCCACGCCGCACGGTAGACCATCAGCCTCGCCATCTCGGCTTGAGTAGCCATATCCGCCAGCTTGAACTGAATAGCTTGATGCGAGGCCAGTGGCTTACCGAAGGTTTTGCGCTCCAACGCATACTTCACGGACATTTCCAGGCAGGCCTCGGTCAGCGACAATCCCAGCGTCGCCACCGAAATACGGCCACATTCTAAAGTCTTCAGGAACGCGCGGAATCCTCCACCTTCTTGGCCCAGAAGGTTCTCGCGCGGCACTCGCACGTTGTCAAAAATTTGTTCGCGGGTGTCCACCGTATGCCAGCCGATTTTCTTGTACGGCTTGCCGATGGTATAACCGGGCGTGCCTTTGGGGATGATGATGGCGCTGTAGCGTTTCTTGCCGTCGTCGGTTTTACCGCTGGTAGTGAGCGCCACCAAGCCGTAACTGAGCGGCGTGCCAGCGTTGGAGATAAAACACTTGGTGCCGTTCACCACCCAGGAGTCGCCATCCAGGTGTGCAGTGGTTTGAATGTTAGCGGCGTCCGAGCCGGCCTGGGGCTCGGTCAGCCCGAAGGCGCCAAGGCGTTCGCCACGAGCCAACGGCGCGAGCCATTTGTGTTTCTGCTCCTCGGTGCCGAAATGCAGGAACGGCAAGGAGCCAATTGTCAGATGGGCTTGCAAGGTCGTCGCAATCGACTGATCCACCTTCCCTAGTTCTTCGAGCGCCACGACCATGGCCATGGTGCCGGCATTTGTGCCCCCATATTCCTCAGGGATGAGCAGGCCCATGAGTCGCAGTTCGGCCAGCTTGCGGAAGATCTCGACCGGGAAATACTCGGCGTCAAACCACTCGTCGGCGTAGGGCGCGATCTCCTTGCGAGCGAAGTCGCGGCACAAGTCCTTGAGCATTTGCTGTTCGGCGGTCAGTTCGAAGTCCATGAGTCCTCACAGTATGAATATGCAAGCGGCATCTTTCCTCTGGACCTTGATAATGTCAAGAAGAAGAGCGGCCAGCTTTCAGCGATCAGTCAAAAGAAGTAAAAAGACACGGACTGGTGGGCACTGCCCACCCGACAAAAGGAGGAGGAGATGCAACGCAAAATCCAGTTTGGCCTATTCCAGCCCCAGGTGGGGCTGTCTTTCTCCGCGCTCAAGGAACGCGCCCTGGCCGCGGAGGAACTCGGATTTCATTCGATCTGGTTTCCCGATCACATGTGGGTGCGCGGCCTGCCGCAAGTGGACTACCTGGAGAGCTGGACGCTCATGACATCTCTCGCAGCAGTGACGAGCCGGCTTCGCATCGGTGGGCTTGTACTTTGCAACTCATTTCGTAATCCGGCTTTCCTCGCCAAGATGGTGGCAACGCTCGACAACATCAGCAACGGTCGGGTGGAACTCGGACTGGGCGCCGGCTGGATGGAAGAAGAATATAAAGCGTACGGCTACGAGTTTCCCTCAGGTGGTGTCCGGGCGAATCAACTGAAAGAAGGAGTTGAGATCATCAAGAAGTTGTTCATCGAAGATAAAGCAACCTACGCAGGCAAGTATTACAGCGTCACCGACGCGTACAACAATCCCAAGCCGGTGCAGAAACCGCACCCGCCAATCACCATCGGCGCAGCGGCTGAACAAAAGA
>JBGPOI010000283.1:0-6679 GCA_041487975.1 Binatia bacterium
AATCCGGTGTATGGAAAATGGCGGTAACTTGCTGATCACTCCAAGACACATCTACCTCAGCAGCATCATGGGGACTCGGTACCTCCTGATCACCAGGTTGGTGTCCAGGATGGCACATCCAATAGAAAACGATAGGTAGAGGATCTTTCCGCGGCGCGGGTGGATTTTGGTTGTAGTCATTGATAGCTGCGTCGATGGCAGCAATCATGCCCTGGCGGATGATAGGCTCTATGGGCTGAATGTGCTTCCACCAGCCTGTTCCCTTCCGATCGAACCAATCATCGCAGATGTGGTCAATCTCCTTTTGCGTCAAAACCGGCATATTCTGAACGAGCGTACACAAGTTAGCGCCAGGCGCTTGGAGTGCAGCCATGCGCACCTTGAGCGTATTGATGGTTACACCCTTATAGCGATTGTCGAGTTTCTCGAGAATGGTCCCTTTGGACATTCCCTCTGGCATTACTCCCATATGATCCTCCCTTCACGGACCAGGTTAGACGTTAACTGCTGCTGAGCGTTATCAGTTTCTTTTTGTCAGTGCAAACAGTCAGCCGTACTGCTATGCCCCTTCGTTCTCCCACTGCACAGCGTACAAACGGTAGAGCCCTTCCAGCCCCTTAAGCGGGGAATCGCCACAGTCAGTGAAGGCAATCTCACTACCAGCGACAAGTTGGCGGACTACGTCGGAGACCAGGATCTGATCTGCCTGAGCGTGGTCGCAGACCCGCCGGGCGGCGTTGATAGCGATTCCCAACCATTGCCCTCGTTTGACGATAATCTCCCCAGCATGGAGGCCGCTGCGTATACGCATCGGAATATCGGGATGCTGTTGATTGTGCGTGGTGAAAGCTCGCCGGATGGACTTCTGGATCGCCACTGTACACTCGATGGCACTCACGGCTGAAGGGAAAGTCGCCATGACCCCGTCGCCAGTGTGTTTAATCCAGGAGCCGCGATACTTCTGCAGGCAATCGAGGATAATTTTATCGTGCGTGTCGAAGAGGGGTTGGGCTTTCACATTCCCTAGGCGCTGGAGGAGGGGAGTAGATCCTACAATGTCGGTAAAGAGGATGACCAGGGTCGGCGAGGAAAGACCCATGGCCGTCCCGTAAGCAGTAATCTCGCCCCGTTCTTTTCCCCCACTCTTTGCCAGGATGGTGTTGACGTAATGCCCCACGGTCTCTGGGCGCAGCAGCAGTTCGTCGGCGATCTCCTGGTCTGAAAGATCCCGGGCAACATAGCGCAGGATTTCCACCTCTCGTCCCGTGAGGCGATCCTCAGAGAGAGAGGGTTGCCGCGGCATGGGGAGGGAGATTTGCAACGTTTCTGCGAGCCGCGCCGCTCGCTTGGCGAACGGCTCCATGCCCAGCTCGGTAAAAATGTGGCTCGCCTGTTCCACGAGCTCGCACGCACGGGCGCAGTCGTTTCCCTCGTCGCGGACTGTCAGCATGCGTGCATAGTCCAAATACGAACGTCCCAACTCAGGCCGCGCGTTCACTCTTGCGGCCGTTTCGCTAGCCGTCTGAAAGTGGGCTTCGGCTTTGTCCCACCAGCGATTGAGCGTCGCGGCAACGCCGAGGACACGCGGGATGAGGAACACCCACCCTCGAGAAAAGACCACGCCTTGTTCCACTGCCTGTGAAAGCGCGAGGTAGGGTTGTTCAGCCAGGGCCGGGGCAGCGATGAGGTCACCGATCTCGACCAAGGCACAAGAGCGAGCCAGGGAGTCGATGTCAGGACGCCCTCTCCTCACCGTCCCCGGCCGGATTGCGCCAAACTGCTCCCGTACTGCCTCGACTGCTCCAGCATACGCCTGCACGAGCTGGTGCTGCAGCCGAGCGACAGCTTGGTAGGCCGGCCCTGCTTCCTCAAAAAGACGGCCTGGCTCAACCAGCATAGCGATGGCGTCGTTCGCCTCGTCCCAAGCGCCACACAGGAAGCGAGCACAAGCGAGAGCAAGCAAGGCGTTCGCGCCACCCCACGGGTAGCGGGAGCGGCGCACCATGAGCATGACTTCATGGGCATGTTTTTCCGCGAGTGCAAAGTCACCTCTGGTGACGGCTACAGTCACCAGGGTTGCCAAAGCCAGTGCGTATCCACCCCAATCGTGGGTCTGGCGAATTAAGGCGCAGGCTTCTAGAGCCATCGCCTCCGCTTCTTCCAACCGTCCCAGCGCAGTGAGCGTCAGGGGTATGCGTTGCAGAGACCAGCCTTGCCGCCACAGGTCGTTGGCTCGCCGGGCGGAACTCAGACTATCCTGCCAGTTCTCTAGCGCCTCCCTCACCTGCAAGCGTTGAGTCTGGGCTAACGCGAGCGCAAGACTTGCCTCAACGCAGAGGGGATCATCGTTGATGCGTTGCCCGATCTCCAGAGTTCGCCGGGCTATCTCCTCGGCTTTGTCTGGCTGTCGCGCATGCCAGTAGGCTTGCGCTATTTTCGCCAAGAGACGTCCGCGCAGTCCGGGCTCGTTCTCTCCCAAAGCCACGAGGACCTCCTCGAGCGGCTGCACGTCGATCATGGTGCCATAGGGGACGGAAGCCAGAGTAAAATGGGCGCCCACCTTTTCCTTCAGGGCGAGAGCCAGCCCGCGCACGTCCCCGCTCAGCCGGTAGGCCTCGATGGCATTTTCGTAGTGGTCGAGGCAAGGACCTACGTCCATATCGCGATAGTGGGCATAGCCTGCCAGGTAGTGCAGTTCTCCATGGCTCTGCGGGGAGAGGCGACCTGTAGTCTCTCCAGCGGCCAGGGCCGCCTCATAGTAGCGGGCAGCCTCACCCCAGGCGAAGATCCTGAAAGCATAATCACCAGCGAGACGGGCATACTCCACGACCTTTTCCGCCTCAGCATCAACACCAGCGCTCACCCAGTGATGAGCGATCTCCAGGACGTGCTCCTCGCGACTGTCGGCATAAACCCGCTCCAGGGCCTTGGCAATTCGCTCGTGATTGCGCTGACGACGTGCCGGGATGGGCATGGTATAGAACACGTGCTGGATCAGCGGGTGAGCGAACTGGAACGTTTGCCCCTCGTTGAGGAGGAGACGCTGGCCTATCCCCTCCTCCAACAAATCCAACAGCTTGTCTTCGCTAACATCACTATCCCTCACTGCACTCAGAAGCTGGAGGGAGAAGTGATCACCCAGGAATGACGCTAGGGTAAGAACTTCCCGGCACTTCTCAGTGAGCCTCTGGATGCGGTCAATGATGGCAGTCGTAACCTCCTGGGGCAGGCGAAGATCCGCGGGGGACGCTGCCGTGACCATATAGCCGCCACGTTCCTCAAGAGCGCCCTGCGTTTGTAATTGGCCAATCACTTCCTGGATAAACAGAGGGTTCCCTCGCGTCGCCTTACTGACAGTCGCCACCAACTGATGAGAGGGGCGTGCTACCCCTAAACCCTGGATCAGTTCGTCGACCTCCCTTTCATTGAGGCCGGACAGTTGCAGGGTCTGGCAAATCTCCTCTCGTTGGAAGCGCGCGAGAGCGCGAGCCAACCTTTCCTCCGGCTCCACGGGTCGGTGCGCGCCAAGGATAAAGAGCGGGACTGGTTCTCGCAGGGCCGCATCCGCTACCGCAAACACTAAATGACTGAACAGATCTAAAGAGGAGCGGTCAGTCCACTGCAAGTCATCCACGCTCAACAGCTGAGGATAATTTTGGGCCAGTTTGATGGTGGCGCGGGACAGCGCCAGAAACAGCCGCATTGTGTCTTGCTCAACCTGGGCCGACAAGGATGGACTGGTGGTCGGGGAAGCCTCGCTGTCCCGATGGAGGAAGTGGTTGATGAGCTCCATGTCAGCGCCGAGGGCGTCCTGCACGTCGCCAGGCATCTGCTGCAACTGGGCAAACAGAGACTCAACAAAGGGTAGGTAGGGAAGAACGAGATCTTCGTAACAGCGGCCGTAGCACGCATTGATATCGTGGCGCAACGCAACCGACCGTATCTGTTTGAGGAGCCGCGTCTTCCCAACACCAGCATCCCCCTGGATGAGTACGAGTTGGGGGTGGCCGGCAAGAGTTTCCTGCAGGCAGCGCTCAAGGAGGTCAAGTTGCGGCCTGCGGCCAATAAAAGGAGGAACCGCTCGCGCGAAGCTTGCTAGACGTTCATCACGAGTCAGTGCAGACATCTCGTTCACAGCAAGTTCACCCTTTCCTACCACAGACACCCGAGTGGAAGATCAGAGGACACGGACCAGTAGTGAGATTACAGATTGCCGGTCTCTCGTCTCCAGAGAGGCGCTAATGCTGGCAGACGATACGCCACTTGTAGCGCGTGTGTCAACCTTTGCCACGTTTTCTGTAGGGAGTGCCTATTTTCTCGCAAACACCGAGATCAACGGCGTCTGCAGCAGCATCCGGCCATACTGGGCCAACCCCGCCTCCAGCACGCCCGAGGAGCCGCGACTCAGCACGATCCCCCCCACAGCCAACACGCGCGCGATTTCCCGCAGCGCTCCGGCAAAAGTCTCGTCCGTCATGGGGATCTCGGGATTGAATACATTGCCAACATACACAACACGGATCGAACCGTCGGCAATGGCCTTGAGATCACTGATGGTTCCATGATGTAAGCGCATGCGAGTCGGCAGTAGAGAATCCTCCGCCCGTAACGCCTGGAGCGTTTGCGCTGCCTCAACAACGTGTGCGCCGATCCATTCATAGGCATGCACGCGATCGAGCCCGAACACCTGCCGGAGGTCATGGGGCTCCAGTGTATTCATGCCGAATCCCAGGCACAGTCCCTCGGCTGGTCTCTTCGCGCGGACCACTTCCAGCAGATCAACCTGCGCCAGCGCTCGGACCAGACCGACAGCCTGGTTGAGTGCGCCGCTGATGCGCCCGCCTATACTCTCACGCAGCCCGGGAAGCTCCAACAGCAAGGCAAAAGCCGGATCGTCACGCCAAGGCGCCTGAGCGTCCGCGTACAGTTCCCCGGCGATGAAGTCTCGCCATCCCTGATTCTGACCAGTTACGTCTGCAACCATAGCCCTTCTTCTCCGTTCTCCTTTTTCTCTTTTCACCATTTCCCCCTTTTCCGCCCGGGCTTGCAATAGCACGGGAATTCAGCCATTTCCTCCCATACACTCGATGGGGGGATATCATGAGCGTGCTGGATAATCTGAGGCTCGACGGCAAGGTCGCCATTATGACCGGCGCCGGACGTGGCCTGGGACGCGTGATGGCTCTGGCACTGGCTGAGGCTGGAGCTGATATTGTGGCGGCGGCCCGCACGCAAGCGCAGATCGAGGAAACCGCGGAAATGGTGCGGGCTCGGGGTCGCCGGTGTCTGGCTGTGAGCATGGACGTTGCCAACTCGGCCTCGGTCAACGCGATGGTCGCCTCCACCAGCGCCGAATTTGGCCGCATCGACATCCTGGTAAACAATGCCGGCGGCGCAACCCGCGGCATGCGCAAGCCGGTCGAGGACATTACCGACGAGGAATGGCGCATTGGCCTCGATGTGAATCTGTCCGGCGCGTTCTATTGTTGTCGAGCGGTGATTCCGCACATGCTACGCCAGGGCGGCGGCAAGATCATCAACATTACCTCCGGCCTCGGCGTCCGAGCCACCCGCAACAATTTCATGTACACCACCGCCAAGGCCGGCCTCATCAACTTCACCCGCGCGCTGGCGATCAATTATGCTGATCGTAATATCCAGGCCATGCTGATCTTGCCGGGAATCTTCCCACACGACGACCCGATGCTGCTGCAGTATTGGCAAGGCGGCAAATTTATTCCCGTGGGCCGGCCGGGCAAGGACGAAGAGTTAGGTCCGCTCTGTGTGTTCCTGGCCTCCAGCCTGTCTAGTTACATGAATGGGGAAATGGTGGCCTTGGAGGGCGGCGGCTTGGCCGGTGGACAGGTGCCGACCGGCTTCGCGCCGATTGTCCCGTTGCCGGAAGGAGAGGAGTAATGGGCCTGGAAGAGTTCTCCTTACGTGACAAAGCCACTCTGGTCATCGGCGCGTCCAGCCCAATTGGCCAAGCCATCGCCGTTGCTTTAGCCGAGGCCGGCGCCAAGGTGGCGGTAGCAACCACTCTCCCCAGCAAACGTGAAACCGAGACGGTCAATTCTTGTCTCAACACCATTCACGCCCTCAACCGCCCAGGGTTCGCTCAGAGTCTTGACACTACCAGTGAGACAGACGTCACCGCGCTCGTGCGGCGCACGGTCTCCGCGTGGGGACGGCTCGACATCCTCCTCAATGCCCAGGATCTCCCTTTCGCCAAGCCGCTGCCGGAGGTTGCGCCGGTCGAGTGGCGGCGAGTACTGGAGGTCAACCTGACTGGCGTATACCTGGCGTGCCGTGCTGCCGCCGAGCCGATG
Source organism: Binatia bacterium (assembly GCA_041487975.1). Lineage (GTDB taxonomy): Bacteria > Desulfobacterota > Binatia > Bin18 > Bin18 > JACQEL01. The sequence continues at coordinate 6,330 of JBGPOI010000283.1, forward strand.
CTCGACCAAGGGAAGGGGAGGATCATCAACCTGGTCTCCTTGCTCGGCGAGCGCGGCATGGCCAACGGCAGCGCCTATTGCGCCGCGCAAGCGGGGGTACTGAACCTGACCCGAGCCTTGGCCCTGGAGTGGGCCCGCAACGGCATCACAGTCAACGCCCTCGGTGCCGGTTGGACCGAAGGGATGGGGCTCATCGCCGATAACGCCGCACAGCGGCAGCTCGCTCGCTACTTGCCGCACCGGCGGTTAGCTCAGCCGCGAGAGATTGCCGGGGCCGCGGTTTACCTGGCTTCGGATGCAGCGGAGTTTCTCACCGGGCAGGTCATGTGGATTGACGGCGGAGCGCTGAG
>JBGPOI010000284.1:0-6633 GCA_041487975.1 Binatia bacterium
ACGGCGCCGTAGAACACCTCGGGGGCCGGGCTATGGGAGTACTCTTCGAGAAAGTGGTGCTCCACTTCCCAGACGTAGTCAAAGCCGAGGCGGTCGGCGAGCTCAATCTGCGCCAGCGCTTCCCAGTAAATGTTGTACTCACTGAGCGCATGCCACGGACGTGGGGTTTCCATCTCATAGAGTAAGCCAAACTTCATACGTGTCTCCTTTCCCTACGGACAAGAATTTCAGCTTACGACGCACTGTTGAACACCAGCGGCAGCGTCTTTGGACCTCGCACCAAGATTGAGGCGACGCGCGGTACATTGTCAATGCTGCGCGAGAAGGCAGGACACTCGAAAAGCAATGACTCTAACGCGACTCGGGCTTCCAACCGGGCGAGTTCCGCTCCTAGACAGTAGTGAATGCCATAACCAAATGCGAGGTGGTCGCGTGGATTGCGCAGTATGTCGAAGCGGTCCGGATCAGAGAACTTCTGCTCGTCTCGGTTCGCCGACCCCAACAACAGGAACACCGTTGCACCGGCTGGTATCGTCGTCCCCGACAATTCCACGTCGCTTGCGGTCCGCCGAAAGATCAGTTGAACGGGCGACTCATAGCGCAGCACTTCTTCAACCAGCGGTGGCACCAAGGCGCGGTCAGCTCGTACCTTCGCCAGCTCAGCGGGATGGTCAAGCAACGTCAGGACTGCGTTGCCCAGTAGGTTCGTGGTGGTCTCATTCCCAGCGAGCAAGAGCAACACGGTCAAGGCGAGAATCTCATTTGCCGATAACGCCTGCCGTTCTTCCTCCGCCCGCACCAAGGCGGCAATCAAGTCTTCCCGTGGTTCCTTGCGTCGTCGATCGATTGCTTCCTGGAAATAAGCGCGCAGTTCCGCGCCGCTCTGGCGAAGGCGCGCACGTTCCTCTGGCGCCGTGGGTCTGTTGGTGGCGCTTATCGCGTCATCCGACCAGCGCTTGAAATCTTCACGCCGTTCCGGTTCAACTCCCAGCATTTCGGCAATCACGATCACCGGCAGGGGCGTAGAGAAGTCTTGCACAAACTCGCACGTCCTCCCCGAACGCAGCCGGGCAAGTATTTCGCGTGTAATGGCGCGTATGCGCGGCTCCAAGGCTTTAATCAGGCGCGGCGTGAACGCTTTGTTGACCAGCTTGCGCACGCGTGCGTGATCGGGAGGGTCCGTAGATAAGAGCCATGGGACCTCCGGTACAGGATTCAAATCGCCGAGAGATTGGTCGACGAACCCTCGGGAGGAGAAAAGTTGCGGATTTTTGATGGCATAGTCCACATCGCGATAGCGACTAACCATCCACGCCTGGAGCGGCTCGACCCAGAGGACGGGCGTGTGGTGGCGCAGATGCGCGTAGTAAGGGAAGGGATTATCTTGCACTTCTGGTGACAACGGGTTGTAGTCCATGGTCATTGCCCTCCTTTTTGCATACTTTGAAGTTCCGGGTGTTTTTGTCAGCCGGCGACACGGCGGACTTGCATACTCAAGCTATAAGTGGGGCCGAGTAGGAGGCTTGAAACGCCGGGCTCGGACAGTCCCGCGGCGACGAGCTTTTGTTCCTCAACGGCGAGACGGGCAAGACGTTGCCGAACGGCAGGGGAAACGGTGTCGCCAATTGGCGGGTTGAGCGCAACCCCTAGGAAAGCACTGTGCATGTTGAAGGAAAGGGCCGTAGAGGCGCAGCCCTGGGCCAACTCTTCCAGCGCCAGGGTGTGACCTAAATATCCAGCCCCCCAGCCTCCCAACTCCTTGGGAACGGTGAGGCGACACAGGCCTTCGCGTTTTAAGGCTTCATAGTTCTCGACCGGCAGCGAGGTTTCACGGTCATGCTGGCCAGCGCGGGTGGCAAAATCTTCCGCCAGTTTCCGGCAGACCTGCTGAATCTTTTGGTGCTCCGCGCTAAGCACGAAGTCCATATGCTCCCTCCTCTATTGCCCGCGAGCCTTTGTTTGCTTAGAAACACTATTACTGTGTTAAAAATTTTCCACAGGAAATAGTTGAAGCTTTCTTTCCTGTCAAGCCATCGGCCGAGGAACCCTCTTTCTTGAAAAAAATGCTTCTTGGCGTCGAAGCAAGGCGGATATGTGGAGCGATGAGTGAAACCATGAGCATGACAGTCTGTCAGCCTCGCGCAGTAACAGATCTCACTGCTGAGTTGCTAGAGCTTTTCTCTCCCATTCATTACAAAGGGGGGAGGGCGTTGGCAGCTGCCATGTGCGGCTGGCAGTTCACGCGCAAGTAGGTTGCGATCCTCAAGAGGAAGTCAGGAGTGGCATTCAATTCCTGCGACGAGCGGTCACGGCCTGTGCGCAGGCGCGGGCTGCAGGCGCGACTCGTAACGGCAGAAAATGGGCGCTGCGCCGACCGCTGCTCAAAGCCGCGCCGATCGCTACAGGTTGACATCGATATCGACGCCAATATTGTCGTCATACACGATTCCTCGCCGCTTACCGCCAGCCGGGTTGCCGAGAACGTCGCTCATAGAGGTCAGCGTAGGAGTGATTCCCCAGCCGGCAAGGGTGCTGCGTTGACCCGCCCAGTCGCCGCTCATGTGTTTTTTTTGAAACCACTCAGGTTCGAGTTCCTCTATGTCTTCTTCGATTTCCTCCTCGACCTGCCGCCAGAATTGTCGTAGGGCTGGGTGCCGATGCACTGCCTGTCCGGAATAGTTGTCGGCTGTGGCCCGCGGGCTGTGGGCGAGCAAGGAGATGAGAAAGACGACGGCCGTCGGGCGAATGCCTTGCGAACCGGGCATAAATAGAGGTCTCTTCGGCACAACAACTAGGCGCTAAACGGTCTGATGCCAAGAGGGAAGATTTGTTCCACATGAAGCCTGTCCTTGGCGGGCCCGTTGCGTCTCTTCAGTCGGCCCAGGTGATCTTGCCTTTGGTCCTGCTATGTTATGAAAGGGTATGGAGCAGATTTGCGACATGGCCGTCGTTGGCGCCGGAGCGGCTGGATTAGCGGCGGGCATCTTTGCCGCGGAGTCGGCGCGGGCAAGGGGGCAGGCTTTGCGCATCGTCCTGTTGGATTCCGCCAAGAAGCTCGGCGCGAAGATCCTGGTTTCCGGCGGGGGACGGTGCAACGTCACGCATGCTGAGATTCAGCCCGAGGACTTCAACGGATCGCGCCACGTCGTCCGCAACATCCTGGCCGCGTTTGATGAACAGGCGACGGTACGCTGGTTCGACTCACTGGGTGTACCGCTCAAACGTGAAGAAACCGGCAAGCTGTTCCCGGTTTCCGACAGTGCCCGCACGGTCCTGAGTGCTCTTCTGCGTCGCTGCGACGAGTTGGAGATCCCGATTCTGACGCAGCATCGGGTTCAGGACCTCGTGCGTGAAGAGACCGAGCCCGGGCAAGAACCTGGCTTTCTCGTGCGCTATGAGCAGGGCGCTTTACGTGCGCGACGTGTCATTATGGCGACTGGTGGCCGCTCTCTTCCGCGCTCGGGGAGTGACGGTTCCGGCTGGGAGATTGTCCGCCGGCTCGGTCACTCGGTAACCGGCACCTACCCCGCCCTGGTACCGTTGGTGCTGCGAGAGGGGATGTTTCACACGGAGTTGTCCGGCTTGTCGCTGCCGGTGGAACTGACCACGATCGCCGATGGAAAGCTGCTTGACCGGCGCACTGGCAGTTTGTTGTGGACGCACTTCGGTGTCAGCGGGCCGGTGGTCATGGATGCCAGCCGACATGGGATTCTCGCGCGTGCCGCGGGACAACGGGTCGAGATGCGGGGGAATTTCCTACCGGGTCGAAACTTCGAGCAGAGAGAAAAGTGGCTGATCGACAGAGCGATGTCCCGCCCGCGCGTGTCCGTGGGCAGAATCGTGGCGGAACAGCTTCCCGACCGCTTGGCCGCGGCACTAATTCGCTCGGCGGGCATCGATCCTACTGTGATTCTCAGCCAACTGTCGCGTGGACAACGGCGCACGCTGGTGCACACGCTGACAGACTTTGTTTTGCCCATCGCCGGCGATCGAGGTTGGAATTTTGCCGAGGTCACCGCTGGCGGCGTGCCGCTGCCGGAGATCGACTATCGTACCATGGCCTCACGCAAAGTGCCGGGGCTCTCTCTCGTGGGCGAGATGCTCGATTGTGACGGACGCATCGGCGGCTTCAACTTTCAATGGGCCTGGGCGACGGGGTATCTCGCCGGCCGTGCAGCGGCGGAGCTGGAGACTAGAGGCTAGAGGCTGGCAAGGCTCATCTCTCTATCCTTCCGTGACCATGCTTGCGTCTGGGGGGAAATTCCTTCACAGGGTGGTTAGTGAGGTCAAGGCCATGGACGAGAATGACCACTCCCACACCCATCATTACCATTACGATCATTCCTCCCATTCCCTGGCTGACCAGGAGGGAAAGACCCACAAAGACCCGGTGTGTGGGATGACGGTGAAAGAGACCACGCCGCACGCGTATGCGCACGAGGGGCAACGCTATTTCTTCTGCGGCGCCCGTTGTCTAGAGAAATTCCGTACCGAGCCGGGCAAGTACTTGAAGCCATACCAGGATCACGCCGTGTTAGACATTCCTGCCCACGCGACACCGCCGCAGGCAGCAGGGGAGGGGGCCGTCTACATCTGTCCGATGCATCCGGAGATCGTGCGACCGGCGCCAGGCTCGTGCCCGCTGTGTGGCATGGCGCTGGAACCGCGCACGATCACCACCGAAGCTGAAGTCAACCCTGAATTGGTGGACATGAGCCGTCGGTTCCGCCTCAGCCTCATCTTGACGGTGCCGCTCTTCTTCCTGGCTATGGCGGACATGCTCCCAGGCCAGCCCGTGCAGCACCTACTTTCCTCGCGCCTCCTCCCCTGGGTTGAACTGATCCTCGCCACGCCAGTGGTGCTGTGGGGTGGGTGGCCGTTCTTCCAGCGCGGCTGGGCCTCGGTGTTCAATCGCAGCCTGAACATGTTTACCCTTATCGCGATTGGCACGGGGGCGGCCTATGTCTACAGCGTGGCTGCCACGCTGTTCCCGGATTTTTTTCCCGCTTCGTTCCGCAGTCACAGTGGAACCGTGGCCATCTACTTTGAGGCTGCTGCTGTCATCACGACGTTGGTGTTGCTGGGACAGGTGCTCGAACTTCGTGCTCGCAGTCAAACCAGCAGCGCTATCAGGGCCTTGTTGGGGCTCGCGCCCAAGACGGCACGGTTGCTACGAGACGACGGCAATGAAGAAGACCTCCCCCTAGAAAGCGTTGTGCCCGGCAATCGCCTCCGCGTGCGTCCGGGCGAGAAGGTGCCGGTGGACGGCGTCGTCCTGAAGGGCACGAGTGCGGTGGACGAGTCAATGGTGACTGGCGAATCGATCCCCGTCGAGAAGACCCCAGGCAGTCGCGTCACTGGCGGTACAGTGAATGGCACGGGTGGGTTTGTCATGCGGGCCGAGCGGGTGGGGAGCGATACGCTCCTCGCCCAGATTGTCCGTGCGGTCAGTGAAGCCCAGCGCAGCCGCGCGCCGATCCAGCGGCTGGCGGATGTCGTATCCTCGTATTTCGTTCCGGCGGTGGTGTTGGTGGGGGTGCTGACCTTTATTGTCTGGGGGCTCATCGGTCCGGAGCCCCGTATGGCCCATGCCTTGGTCAATGCCCTCGCCGTTCTTATCATCGCGTGCCCCTGCGCCTTGGGGCTGGCCACGCCGATGTCCATTATGGTCGGGACCGGCCGCGGCGCCACGGCTGGCGTGCTGATTAAGAATGCTGAGGCTCTAGAAGTGTTAGAGAAGGTTGACACCTTAGTGGTGGATAAGACCGGCACGCTTACCGAGGGCAAGCCGCGCCTGACCGCAGTAGTGGCTGTGGAGGGGCAAGCTGAGTCAACACTCCTCCGTCTGGCCGCGAGTCTCGAACGGGGAAGCGAACATCCTCTAGCCACAGCTATTGTTGCTGCCGCGCAGGAGCAGGGTCTGAATCTCTCGCAGGCCGAGAACTTCCGCTCTATTACCGGCGAGGGAGTGATCGGCACGGTCGATGGGCAGATTGTCGCGCTCGGCAATCATCATCTCTTTGATGAACTAGTGATCGACCTGGGTGTTCTCCTCGCTCAGGCTGAAGACTTACGCCAGGATGGACAGACAGTGATGTATGTCACCCTCAACGGTCGTCCGGCCGGGCTAATCGGGGTTGCCGATCCCATCAAGGTCTCGACCTTCGAGGCGGTGCAGATGCTCCGTGCCGACGGCATCCGCATCGTCATGCTCACCGGCGATAGCCGCACGACAGCCACGGCGGTAGCACGCAAATTGGCAATCGAAGAGATCGAGGCCGAGGTGCTTCCCGATCAGAAGGGTGAGGTGATCAAACGATTACAAGCGCAAGGGCGGGTGGTGGCGATGGCTGGTGATGGCATTAACGATGCTCCGGCTCTGGCGCAAGCGCAGGTGGGGATTGCCATGGGCACTGGCACCGACATCGCCATGGAAAGCGCGGGCGTGACTCTAGTCAAAGGCGACTTGCGCGGCATCGTGCGGGCCCGCCGGCTCAGCCGCGGCACGATGCGCAACATCCGCCAGAATCTGCTCTTCGCGTTTCTCTACAACACTCTTGGTGTGCCGCTAGCGGCTGGTGTCCTGTACCCAGTTTTCGGGCTACTACTCAGCCCCATGATCGCCAGCGCGGC
>JBGPOI010000285.1:0-6630 GCA_041487975.1 Binatia bacterium
ACCTTCAAGGAACATTACCCCCTTTCTCGCCAGTTCTATGATAGGCGATGAGACAAAGCAATGAGGGATTACTTCGACCGCCCTACGGCAAACATGGATAGGCTGATTTTTATGAATCCCTTCCTGGGCGGATTGCGGAGCGAGTCTTATTCCTATCGCTGAGGTGCGATCGAGTCAACTCAAGACTGGCTGCATCTCCTGCAGAATCCTCAGCGATGTCCCCGGCCAAGGTCTCCGCCGCGAGATACACCGAGACCAGCGTGATCAGCGCCATTGCCACCATGTATGCCGCGATAGGCCAGGGCTTGCCACCCGACCAGGAAAGAAGCGCCGTGGCGATGAGCGGCGAGAGCCCGCCGGCGAACACCGAGGCTAATTGATAGCCCAGCGAGGCGCCGCTGTAGCGCACGCGCGTGCCGAACAACTCCGAGAAGAAACTCGCCTGCGGACCATACATCGCGCCATGACCGAGGCTGAGCCCCAGCACGACCGCCAGCCAGACCAGGGTCGTCTGTCGCGTATCGAGCAGCCAGAAAAAGGGGAAGGCGAACAACGCCGAGAACGCCGCGCCCGCCAGGTACACCGGCCGGCGGCCGATACGATCGGACAGTGCCCCGAAAGTTGGAATAGTGACGAGTTCACAAACAGTGGCCAGGAGGACACCGTTTAAAATCGTGCTTCTCGACAGGCCCAACCGTTCGGTGACGTAGACAAGCGCAAAAACGCTGTAGACATAGAAAAAGCCGTTTTCCGCCACGCGGGCGCCCATCGCCAGCAGGATATTGCCGGGATGCGCGCGGATTGCCTCGAGTAAGGGAAGCCGAGCTTCCTTGCCGGTTTCTTTTATGCGGTTGAACGCTGGTGTTTCCTGAATGCGCAAGCGGATGAACAACCCCACGCCAACCAGGATGAGACTGAGCAGAAACGGCACCCGCCAGCCCCAGGTCAGTAATTGCGCCTCCGGCAGCGTCGAGACCAGGGAGAACACCGCGGTGGACAGCAGCAGCCCGGCCGGCACACCGACCTGCGGCCAACTGCCATAAAAACCCCGCCGACCTGCCGGCGCGTGCTCCACCGCCATCAGCACGGCGCCACCCCACTCGCCGCCGACGCCGAAACCCTGCATGATCCGTAACCCCACAAGGAGGACGGGCGCCCACATGCCAATCGTGTTGTACGTCGGCAACAGCCCGATGCAGAACGTCGCCGTGCCCATGAGTAGGAGCGTCAGGCTCAGCATCGACTTGCGACCGATCTTGTCGCCGTAGTGGCCGAACACAATCCCGCCGAGCGGGCGTGCCACAAAGCCGACGGCGTAGGTGCCGAACGCCGCCAGTGTGCCCACGAGCGAGTCGAGGGTCGGGAAAAACAAGCGGTTAAAAATCAACGCCGCCGCAGTGCCGTACAGAAAGAAATCGTACCACTCGATGGTGGTGCCGATGAAACTGGCCACAACCACTTGCACGATTGATGTACTCTGGTCTCTTTCCTCTCTGCTTTGTTGTTGCACCCTGGCCCCCTCCTTTTCCTCCACTCACATACAGCATTTGCTTGCCCCTCTCATCAGCGGGAAAGAGACCGGAAAGCAAATCTTCTCTTACTCTGGTGAGAACGCACGTTTGCTGCTCTGACGGTATACTGTAGAATCGGAGAAAACGAGGGTCTACAGTGGATTTCAGTCGGATGTGTACTCAGAAGCGGTAGGGGCGAATCTTGTATTCGCCCCATCTTCCGCGCCCTGCGGGCGATCACGAGGATCGCCCCTACAAAGAGGGGACACAGGCAACGGAGAATCGCTCTAGCGCGGTTTTCATTTGACTTGATCCCACAGATCCGTGCTGTGGTGGCGCAGCCGGCTCGGCTGCGCGCGCAGGCCAGCGGCCTGCGCCACCAGGGTCTACACCAGTGCCTACCTATAAGGTAAACGCAACTGCAAACTGCTCTAGGGAATCACGAAGGCAGCTGAGCTCCCCAGCTTTTTGCAAAATTCTACCCCATGGCCGACAAAAAACTGCTTGTTCTCGTTGACTTTGCCCGTGCAAGGTGTCATCACAAGCGCAGAATCCAGACTCTCAGGAGGACCCCATGAAACTCGGCATTGAAATGTTTGCCACCGATTATGCCATCCGTCCCGACGATCTCGCGCGTGCCTGTGAAGAGCGGGGCTTTGAATCCGTTTGGTACCCCGAGCATACTCATATCCCCGCCAGTCGCCGTACCCCCTTCCCGGGTGGGGTGGATCTCCCCCAAGAGTACTGGCACACGCACGATCTCTTTGTGACGCTCATGGCCGCGGCCGCGGCGACCACGACGATCAAGCTCGGCAGTGGCATCTGCCTGGCGATCGAGCGGGACCCAATCACGATGGCGAAAGAGGTTGCTTCCGTCGATCAACTCTCGCATGGACGTTTGCTCTTTGGCATCGGGGGCGGGTGGAACGCCGAAGAGATGGAGAACCATGGCACCCCGTTCAAGAAACGCTGGCAGATATTACGGGAAAAGGTCGAAGCGATGAAGGTCATCTGGGCCCAGGACGAGGCCGAGTATCACGGGGAGTTTGTCAACTTTGAGCCGATCTGGTGCTACCCCAAGCCGGTACAGAAACCCCATCCACCAATCGTGCTGGGATCCAATACCGCCCAGGGTCTGGATCGGGTGGTGAAGTACTGTGATGGCTGGATCCCCAACGCGCGCGCCTTCAAGCATTTGCCCACCATGGTGCGTGACTTGCGGACCCGCGCCGAGCAGGCCGGGCGCCGGCCGGAGGAGATCTCCATCTCAGTGCTTGGGGTGCCGGGAGATGAGGCCGCGCTGCAGCAATGCCGGGAGTTGGGAGCCGAACGGGCGATTTTCTTCGTACCGTCGGCGGGGCGGGAGAAGATCTTTCCATTGCTGGACCAATACGCCGCTCTGATCCCTAAGGTGGCGTAACCGGTGGACGAGCCATGCAAGTCTGTACGGTGGACGAGCCATGCAAGTAAGTACGAAGGAGGGAAATCAGATGCCAGCAGCGCATTTTTTTGCTGCAAGTCCCGAGGAGGTTGGTCTGGACCCACAAAAGGTGCAGGCGCTGTTCGAGCGCGCTCAGCGCGAAGTCAACGCAGGCTTGCTGCCGGCGTGTCAGGTCGCCATCGCCCGCAACGGCAAGATCGGCGCGATGCAGACCTTTGGTCGCGCCGTCCACGGTGGAGTGGAGAAGCCGGCCACGAACGAGACCTTGTTTGTCATCATGTCTGCCACCAAGGCTTTCACTTCGGCGGCGGCTTGGCTTTTGATGCAGGAGGGCAAACTGCGTCCGGACGATCGCATCGTGCAATTCGTGCCGGAATTTGGCACGAACGGCAAAGACGCCGTGACCGTGGAGCACTGTTTAATCCACACGTCGGCGATTCCCTATGCCCCCCATTTCCAAAAAGATTGGGGAGATCGCAAGCGGCGGCTGGAGCGCTTTGCCCAATGGCGTCTGGACCATACGCCGGGCGAAAAATTCGTCTACCATATTTCCGCGAACTTCTGGCCGATTGCAGAAATTATCGAACGCATCAGCGGACAGGACTACCACGACTTCGTCCGCACGCGGATCGCCGAGCCCCTGGGATTGCCGGACCTGAGAGTGGGAATCTCCCCCTCTCTGAATGACCGGGTGGCTGATCTCGTCTGGGTGGGAGAGCCCATGAGCGCCGCGGAGTACGAGAAAATGGGCTTGAAACCTCCTCGCGCCGGCCTTGCCGCGATCAGTGAAGACGCGGTGCTGGAACTCAACGAGCCCGTAACCAGAGCGGCGGCATCGCCCTCGGCTGGCGGCATCACCACCGCCGGTGACATCGCCCTGTTTTACCAAGCCTTGCTGCACGATGGACGCGCCCACGACGGCACGCCGATTTGGCAGCCCGAGATGCTACGCGAGGCACGCCGCATTCGCACCGGAGATCTCAGGGATCCATACCTGGGGCACTTTGCCTATCGCGCCTTAGGGATTGCCGTGGCCGGAGGGGATGGCAAGGCCAACATGCGCGGCTTTGGTCGCACCAATTCGGCGGATTCCTTCGGACATCCCGGTTTTGGTGGCCAGACAGCGTGGGCGGACCCGGCAACAGGTATCTCGTTCGGATATCTCACTAACGGTTTTGACCGCAATGACATCCGCGAAGGGCGACGCCAGGTGGCGCTCTCCAGCCTGGCGGCCGGGTGTGCTGGATAAGAGGAGGGACAGTATGAAGATTACCCGTTTCTACGCCACAGAGAGCGGTGAGTCCCGTTTTGTGGAGATCGATATTCCGATCGAGCAGGCCCAACGGGACGCAGACGGTCACACCTTGCGTTTCTCCAACAGCTATCCCTCACCCAACGTGCGCTTTGCTGAATTGCCTGCCGGCATGGTGCAGAGCTGGCATCATGCCCCAGCTAGACAGATCGTAGTGCTGTTGTCGGGGGAAATCGAAGTCGGCACCAGCGACGGTCAGACCCGACGGTGGCGTGTGGGGGAAGCGTTTCTAGCCGACGATGTGACCGGCAAAGGACACACGACCAAAACGATCGGCGGGCCGGCGCGCGTGCTCTTTGCCCCACTGCCCGATGGTTTCGATCTTGAGCGCTGGTCAGCATAAAAGGGGGGAAAAGTTCTGTAGCGTGCGCTATGTGCACGACACGCGAGCTGCTTCCACGACAAAACCGAGTACTCATGATATTCGCGAAACAATGAAAGCAACACGAACAAAAGCGGGAAACACCGCCTTTGACGATATCGTGAAAACGCTCAAGCGGGTCCCCAAAACCCGTCTTGGTGTCATCCGTGAGCTGGTGCACGCACTCGCCGCTCCCCAACCAACAGACGCTCAGCACAAGACTCGCGCACGGAAGAAAGTCAGTCTTGTCGATACTCCTTTCTGCGGAATGTGGGCGGACAGAGAGGACATCACTGACGAGCAAATTTTTGCCCGGCAACTGAGGAGAAGACTGGAAACCCGTGGCGACAGTAGAAAGAATGTTCGTTGATACAGACATCTTGATCGGCATTGCACGTAGAAACCCGCGCGCCGTGCAGTTCTGGCGACGTTCTACAGCCAGAACGCAGATGGCATGTTCAGTCATTTCTGTCTTTGAACTCCTCGATGGGTGCCGGAACCTCCAAGAACGACGAGCAACTCTCAGAAACCTTGCGGGAGTTGAGATTATCCACGTGGAGAGCGGTGACTCACGCGATGCACTTCAGTGGTATCAGTCGTTTCATCTCTCGCAGGGAATTGGATTTCTCGATTGCGTCATTGCCGCTGCCGCGGCTCGCCTCGGCTTCGTGCTTCACACACTCAACACGAAGCATTTTCGTGTAGTGCCAGGACTGCAAGTGAAACAGCCATATTAGCCGGGAGCATTAGCTATTTCTTAACATTCTTCTGCTGCGATTGCTCAAGTACTCTTTGTCGATAACGTTCAAAGACTTGCTCAAAAGTTCCATTGTACTTGGCAGGGCGGAAATAAAGTCAGGTCTTGCATTGCAATATGTGACTCACTCCAGCGCTTTTCAGGCGGTCACCTTGGAAAGATGTGCGATTGCAAGACCTGACCCCTTTACCCCTTGAATCGTCCACCACTCGTCGCCTACCGCCTTCGTAAGTACCACCGAGATGAGGAACACCGTTTACTGGCGCGGTATCGAGACCTTGTGACAGTATTAGAACGATTGCAGACACAACACGCAGCTTTACTGGAGGAGCAACGAGTACTGCTTGAAGAGCAGCGAGCGCTGCTGGCCCTTTTGTTGGAACAGAGAAAATAACCTTGAACTTGAAGACAAGCTTTGCCTTGTGACTGAACGACTTTTAGACTCAGTGGTTGGTGCGCTCCGCGCACCGCCAAATCCTGTGCACTTGTTCTTCGACTCGTGACTTGAAGACTTTCAGACTTGACGACTTGAAATTTATTGCAGCCCCGCCTTGCGCAGGGCTTCGATGTGCCGCTCTAACGTCGCCGGGTCTTTGATCGGCGCTCGCTCTTTGTGAACCTCCAGGGAAAACTTGGGATTGAGCCGCAGCACTTCCGCCGCCTCGGCCCGGGCCTCTGCTTCTCGGCCCAGCTCACTGTAGACTGCCGTCAAAGCCAGATGAGCGCCCAGAATGTTGGGGTAATGTGTGAGAAATTGCTTCAGCGGCGCAAGAGCCTCTTCCGGCCGCCTGGCTAAGTCATAAGCAACGCCTATGCTCCTTAAGTGCTCGTCCGCCACCCAAGGCGTGAGGCGCAGCGCCTGCTCCACCATCCGCAGGGCGTCCTCCGACCTGCCCACCCGGCTCAGCGTCTCGGCCAGAGCCGCATAGCCATCAGCCAAATTGGGATTGAGGACGGTCGCCCGCTCACCCTCGGCAATGGCCTGCTCATACTGCTTTTGCCACAGAGAGACCATGCCTAAGAGCGCGTGACCTAAGGGGTCGGAGTCATTGAGGGCGAGGACCCGTTGCGCCTCCGCCAACGCCTGCTCCAACGTCTGCGCATCCGCACTCTGTTGATAGGCCCACTGGTACACGTAGCCGAAAGCCAGGTTGAGATGGCCAGGCACAAGATTGGGCCTTTGGCTAATAACTTCCTTCAACATGGCGATCGCCTCGGCATAGCGCCCGGTCAAGCGGTAGGCCCAGC
>JBGPOI010000286.1:0-6612 GCA_041487975.1 Binatia bacterium
GCATCTTACCCCAGACACCCGTGGACAATGTCATCGCGTTAGTGGATATCGTGCACGAGATGTCAGCGAAGAGAGTTTCAAGTTCCAAGTTTCAAGTTCCCAATTGACTCTCTCCAGTAACGTTCTTTCTATGAAGTACGATGCGGTGTTGCTGATCGCTTTTGGCGGCCCGGAAAAGATGGAGGACGTGCGGCCTTTTCTGGCCAAGGTGCTCAAGGGACGGCCGGTGCCGTCGCAGCGGCTGGAAGAGGTGATCCATCACTACGAGGTGTTCAACGGTCGCTCGCCATTGAACGAGATCACCTTTCGCCAGGCACGGGCGCTGCAACAGTTGCTCGACCGTGATGGACCACGACTGCCAGTCTATGTGGGCATGCGCAATTGGCCTCCGTACTTCCACGAGACCCTGGCAAAGATGGCCGCAGTCGGCATTAGGCATGTCCTGGGGCTCATCCTTTCTGCCCAACAGAACGAGGCAAGCTGGGGCCGGTATCAAGAAAACATCGCGGCCGCACGTGAACAAGTCGGAGCCCACGCACCGACAGTTGAATACGTGCCTGGCTGGCATGATCACCCGTTGTTTATCGAAGCTGTCGCCGATTTAACCCGGCACGCGTTCGACCAGATCTCAGCCGAGCGTCGGGAACAGGCGCCTCTGGTGTTTACTGCTCACAGTGTTCCCGTGGCAATGCCGGGAACATCGACTTACGTGCAGCAGATCGAAGCCGGGGCTCGTCTAGTTGCTGCGAGGATTGGCCACACGCGATGGTCAGTGGCGTATCAAAGCCGCAGTGGTGACCCGCGCACGCCTTGGCTAGAACCGGATATTGGAGTGGTCCTGCCGCGGCTTGCCGCTGGCGGCGCACGCGAAGCGGTGGTCGTGCCTATCGGTTTCGTCTGCGATCACATCGAGGTGCTGTATGACCTCGATACTGAGGCGAGACAGATCGCCACGAGGAACGGGCTAAAGCTGATCCGCGCCGGCACGGTGAACGACTACCCGACTTTCATTCGTATGCTGGCGGATGTGGTGCGCAAAACGGAAGAAACGTGAACAGGCAGAATTCTCAGTCTCCTCACTTCGTCATCGTCGGTGGTGGCATTGCCGGTCTGGCTGCGGCGCATCGTTTGGTGGAACTCAGCCGGGAGCGCGAACAGCCGCTACGGTTCACCGTGCTGGAAGCGAGCGGCCGCCTCGGCGGTACGATTGGCACGGAGAAGCGAGACGGTTTCCTCCTCGAACTCGGTCCGGACTCCTTCATCTCAGAAAAACCTTGGGCCTTGGCGCTCTGCCGGCGGATCGGTTTGGAAGCGGAGTTGATTGGCACGCGCGATGAGCATCGCGCGACCTTCGTCGTGTATAAGGGCAAGCTCGAACCGCTGCCCGAGGGCTTCATGTTGCTGGCGCCGACCAAGTTCGGCCCGCTGCTGCGCTCGCGCTTGTTTTCCTGGCCGGGCAAGTTGCGCATGGCGTGTGATCTCCTGCTGCCTCGCGCCGGTCGGCAAGATGACGAGAGCCTCGGCTCTTTTGTTCGTCGCCGCCTTGGTCGTGAAGCTCTGGAACGCGTCGCCCAGCCGCTGGTGGGCGGGATCTATACCGCCGACCCGGATCGCTTGAGCCTGGCGGCGACGATGCCGCGTTTCCTGCACCTGGAACGGGAACATCGCAGTGTGATCTACGCCATGTGGCAAGCGAGCCGCAAGAAACCGCAAGAAGCCAAAGGCGCAAGCGGTGCGCGTTGGAGTCTATTCGTCACGCTACGTCATGGCATGCAGCAACTGGTGGATACCCTGACGACGCGACTGTCGCTCGGCACTGTGCGGCACCACTGTGCCGTCAGTGCCGTCAGGCCGGTCGATGGACGCTGGCTGGTGGACTGTGAGGATGGCTCCGCGCTGCCAGCCGATGGCGTTGTGTTCGCTACTCCAGCCTTTCACACCGCGCGCATGATCCAGGCTCTCGACTTAGGTCTGGCGGAGCGTTTGTCTCGCATCTCTTATAGCTCGGCTGCAACTGTGAGTCTGGCTTATCGCCGTGAACAGGTGCCTCATCCCTTGAACGGCTTCGGCTTTGTCGTGCCGCGCATCGAGAATCGCGTTCTCATTGCCGGCACGTTCTCCAGCGTGAAATATCCCGGTCGCGCTCCAGAGGGGCACGTGCTCCTGCGCGCGTTTGTCGGCGGTTCGCTGCAGGAAGAACTCTTTAATCTCGACGATGCGGAAATGGAACGCGCTGTGCGCCAAGAGCTTGAGCAACTCCTCGGCGTGCGCGCCGCGCCTCTCTTCATCCGCATTGCTCGTTATCCACGCTCAATGCCGCAGTATCTCGTTGGCCACCTCAGCTTAGTCGCTGGGATTGAGAAAAGGGTGGCCGAGCTTCCCGGTTTAGCGCTGGCTGGGAGTGCTTATCGGGGTATCGGGATTGCGGACTGTGTACGCGGCGGTGAAGCCGCCGCGGAGGCGGTGCTGACACATCTCGACGCCCGCAGCACAGGCCAGCGGCCTGTGCCACCAGAAGATTAGCCCTTTGTCGAGATTTTTCTGGTCTGAAGCTGACGGCTGAGATCTGTTTATTTTGCTTTCGGCTCTCTTTTCTGCCAGTGCTCGACGATACGCTGTTCTTCTCCCCCCGGTGCCCAGATCACCACGGCATGAACCGGCTCCTTGGAAGTTACTTTATGATGGGTGGGAGTGTTGGCCGGTACTAAGCAGGCCATACCGGCGGTGAGTTTTTGCACTTTTCCTTCGCTAGTCTGCTCTAACTCACCGGAGAGAACGTAAAAGATTTCGGTCGATTGATGGATGTGATCTGGGACGTCCACTCCCGGCGGGATAACCAGATCGGCTACAGTCACATCTTTCGTCCCGCCGAGGTGTTGGTCGATCACCACCCGCAACTCACTTTTACTGGCAGGCTCGATGTAGGTCATTGTGTCTTCAGGGTGGACAAAGCGCCGCTCCTCCGCGCGAACGCTGCCGCTCAGGAACACAAAAGTCCAGGTCATCAGTATGGGCATAACCCAGCGGAATTGATGCGTCGTCTCCATACATTCCCCCCTCTACGGTTAATTCCTGCCTTTGTAGCCAATAACTCTGTCTTAGGTCAATGTGTCAGCCGGAAACGAGAGACTTTTGCGCTGGTCTGGTGTTGATACTGGCAGTAGCCGAAAAGAAAGGAGGCTGCTATGAAAACCACCCTAAAGAAAACTCTCCTCGCCGCTCTCCCCCTGGCGGGATTACTGTTTCTCAACTCTCCTGCGTCCGCCCATGATGGTCGGCAACACGAGGGTTTCCACGACCAGTTGGGCGACTTACACGAACAGCAACATGAGAACCTCGGCGCCTTGCACGAGGAATTTCATGAACATCCTTACTCTCGGCATGAGCACCGTCGTTTCCACCGCTGGCTGAATCGTGAGCACAACGATTTCCACAACGACCTCTATAACGAACACCAGGATTACCACGATCGCGACCGGGATTGGGACCGGCGTTATGACGGCAACTATTACCGAGGGCAATACGGGGTCCAGCGGCCTTACGGTTATGAGCGGTACTACGGGGCCAGTGGTTGGCCGTGGTGGCGTTAAGAAAACCAAAACCAATTTGTGAAAGGAGCGAGCCATGAAAACCGTATGGAAGAAAACCCTCATTGCTGCTCTGCCGCTGGCGGGGCTGCTGTTGACTGCGCCAGCCGCTTTTGCCCATATTCACCATCATCACCCTTATTACCGGGGGTACCGCCACGAGTGCCACCCCTCCTATGGCCGAGGCTGGCATGAGAGACGGCGCTATGGTGATGATTACCGGCCTGGCTGGTATGGTGGGCGGCGGTATAATGACGGAGATGATGACTACCGCTCTCGCTATCCCCAGCAGCCTTATGACGGCCCGTGGTGGCAGGGCTTCTTCTACCGCTAAGCGGGAGGGGCGAGATGAACTCGCCCCCCTATCGAGGTGAGCGATGGGTACCCTTGAAACCCTCAGTCTGGCAATGGGCACGGCGTGGACCTCGGGCTTGAACCTCTATGCCACCATTGCCACCTTGGGATTGGCCGGCAGCGCCGGGATGATTCAACTGCCGCCCGGTTTGCAGATCCTCACCGATCCGCTGGTGATCGGTATAGCCTGCCTCATGTACTTCATCGAGTTCTTCGCCGATAAGGTGCCGTATGTGGACAACGGCTGGGATGTGCTGCACACATTCATTCGTGTTCCGGCCGGCGCCCTCTTGGCTGCCCGCGCCGTCGGTAACGTCAACCCGGCTTTAGAACTGGCGGCGCTTTTGGCCGGCGGGACAGTGGCGCTAGCGGCCCACGGCACGAAGGCCACGGTGCGTTTGGCGGTGAATGTGAGTCCGGAGCCGTTCAGCAACTGGTTCGCCAGCGTTGGCGAGGATCTAGCGGTACTGGGGGGAATCTGGCTGATTTTTCACCATCCATTGGTGATGATAGTGCTGGTCGTTGGCTTTACGGCCTTCGCCGCCTGGCTTATTCCCCGCCTGTATCGCCTAGCCAAGCGCGGCTTTCAAGCCTTGCGAGCGCGGCTGCGCGGAGAGCGGCCAGTGAAGAATGTCGTGAATGCGCCCCCGGTGATGTGATTGGCCGAGAAACGTTCAGCCGTCAGTTATCAGCAGCCTGTCCCAACCAGAGCACGCACAGCGGGAATTCTAGGGTATGAGGCAGGACGCTCGCGTCTGGCAGGTTGTGGTGCTCGGAGGAGTGCTGCTCTTTGGGGTGTTCTCTCTAGATTTCCCGCTTTCCTTGCCAGTCATTGGCTGCACTCTGATGGGAGCGGTCCTGAGTGAGTACCTCTTGAGCTTCTCGTTCAGGGTCGGTCGAGAGCCCCGCCCGCTGAGTGCCTTGATTAGCGCCCTCAGTGTACTCTTGCTGTTTCGCTCCGCTGTCTTCTGGACCTATCCGCTAGTTACTTTGATTGCTCTGAGTAGCAAATATTTCATCCGTTTTCATGGGCGGCATTGGCTCAATCCCACCAACTGCGGGATTCTGGTGGGAGTCCTGCTTCTCCCAGGCTGGATCTCCTCTGGGCAATGGGGGCATGTGGCAATCCTCCCGCTCGCCTTGGGAGGCTTTGGCGTTCTGGTCCTCTTGCGCGCCGGTCGGCTCGACAGCGCCCTGACGTTCTTAACCGCTAGCCTGCTGCTGGAACTGACGCGCATTACCTACTACGGCTACCCGCTCGCGGTCTTTGTCCACCGCTGCGACAATGGCGCTCTGTGGCTCTTCACCTTCTACATGCTCACCGATCCCAAGACGACGCCGCAACAGCGATCGGGACGAATAATACACGCCAGTGTTGTCGCGTTACTCGCCTTTTTCTTCGCCGAATGGTGGTACTGGAAAGACACCTTTCTCTGGGCGCTGTTATTCACCGCACCTTTGGTCCCGATAGCGGACTGGCTTCAGGATAACGTAAAGCGGGCAGCTCTCGTCAACATCGAAAAGGAGGAATTTCCCATGAAACAACAACTCGCGCGCGTCTCGCTCGTGCTACTGAGCGTGGCCGTGCTGTGGCCAGCCTACGGCCACGCTTTCTGCGGTTTTTACGTCGCCCGCGCCGACTCCACCCTCTACAACTCTGCCTCACAGGTAGTGGTCGTGCGCGACGAGGACAAGACCGTCCTCACCATGGCGAATAACTACAAGGGCGATCCTAAGGAGTTTGCCTTGGTCGTGCCCGTGCCGGTCGTTCTCGAGCGCGAGATGGTGCGCGTGATTGATCCCAAGGTAATCACGCATTTGGATGCTTACTCAGCGCCCCGGTTGGTGGAGTATTTCGATCCTGATCCATGTGCGCCTATGCCAACATCCCGACTCATGGGTGCAGACCTTGGTGCAGCTGCCAGTGCTCGCCCACAGGCAGCCGTCAGAGAGGCAGCCTCGCTGGGCGTCACCGTCGAAGCCGAGTACACGGTCGGAGAGTACGACATCGTCGTCCTCTCGGCTAAAGAGTCCGAAGGCCTGGAAACTTGGCTCAAACAGAATAATTACAACATTCCTGCCAGCGCGGCGCAGGCGCTAGCGCCCTACATTCGCGGCGATATGAAATTCTTTGTCGCCAAGGTCAATCTGAAGGAGCAGGCGCGCGCGGGCTACACGTTGCTGCGTCCGTTACAGTTCGCCTTCGCGTCGCCGCGCTTCATGCTGCCGATCCGCCTGGGCATGCTGAACGCCGACGGTCCGCAGGATCTGCTGATTTACTTGCTGACCAAGCAATATCGTGTGGAGGTGACGAACTATCGCAATCCCAAACTCCCCAGCGATCAGGAAGTGCCCGAGTACATCAAGCAGGAGTTCAAGAAGTTTTATACTGACGTGTTTCTTACCGCCACGGCAAAAGAGAATCAGCAAGCCGTCTTCACCGAGTATGCCTGGAACACGGGTTGGTGTGATCCCTGTGCGGCTGAGCCATTGTCGCAACAGGAGATGGAAAGTTTAGGCGTTTGGTGGCTCTCAGAGCCGCAAAGTCCTCCCGTCCCGGGGATTATGCCGATGCCCAGGCCAATCCCCGGGGGTATGCCGGCCTTCGTCACCCGTCTGCACGTGCGTTACGATGCCCAGCACTTTCCCGAGGATCTCTCTTTCAAAATCA